>JBDKJZ010000157.1:0-10261 GCA_039796375.1 Pseudomonadota bacterium | reverse complement strand
TCACCGAGCAGGGTGAGGTGCTGGCTCGCCACTACGCGGTCAGCGAGGACGCCAGCGCGCACTTCAGCAACATCATCGGAGCGCTATGGACAAAGCGACTCGGCGATCCTCCGCACGCTCGTCCCGAATGGAAAGAGTCCGCGGACCACCTCGCTAAGTTGGCTGCTGCTGCTTACCATGAGTTGATCGAGCGTCCCGACTTCATCACCTACTTCGAGCAGGTCACGCCGAAGGAGGTTGAGCTCGTCAAGATCGGTTCCAGGCCGCAGCAACGGGACCTGGCAACGAGCGTTGCCGAGGTACGCGCCATCCCGTGGGTGTTCCGCTGGGTGCAGTCGCGCCAAATCATCCCTGCATGGTACGGCTTTGGCTCCGCCCTTGAAGCCTTCATTGAAAACAGCACGGACGCTAAGACGGCTATCTCAAAACTGCAGGAAATGTACAACGACTGGCCGTTCTTTAGCAGCGTCGTCAGTAACTGCGAAACAGCTCTTCGCAACACCGATCTCGATATTGCACGGTACTACGTGCAGACGTTGGCGGTCCCCGTGGACAACGCAGAGCGGATCCTCAAGGTGATCCGCGATGAGTACCACTGCACCCTACGCGAGCTTGAGCGGATCACCGGCCACGGACTCCTTGGACGCCCCGAAGATCGTGCACAGGAACACTCGATCAGCCTGAAGGAGCCCTATCTCGATCCGCTCAACTACATCCAAGTGCGCCTGCTGCGCGATTATCGCGCGCGCATCGCTGAGGGCGCGCCTCAGTCCGAGCTAGAAGCCTTTGAGAGAGCGATTATTTCCAGTATCGAGGGGATCGCGACGGGCCTAGGAACTACGGGGTAAGCACCTCCTCCGCGAAGTCCGCAGCAGCTGCCTGCGCGGCGGAGTGCTAGAACGGTGACGTCAGATCCGCAGCTGCGGGGTCGCACGCGCGCAATTGACCAGGGAGCCGGGTACCCCTCAATCCCCTCGGAAAGCGTCCCAGCTTTCTCTACAAGTAGCTTGTGAATCGCTGTCCTCCCCATCGCGCGCCTTTCGCTGGTATCTGGAGCGCAGCGCTTTGTCTGCTGGTGCTCGCCCTGCTCCTCGGGGTTACGCGGCTGGCGCACGCCCAATCCCCGCAGCCAGCGGATAAGCCCAAGCCGCCGGCAGCCGTCCCATTCATTCTGAAGCCCGCACCGAAGGTGAGCGTGCTGACCTTTGGCCCCGGCGATGCGGCGTTCCTTAAATTCGGCCACAACGCGATTCGTATTCAAGATCCCGAGGATTCTAGCGACTGGGTCTACAATTTCGGCACGTTTCGTTTTGACAATCCCTTCCTGATCTTGGACTTCTTGACGGGCAAGTTCGAGTACTGGCTTAGCGTCGCCTCATTCAAGCGCACCGTCGAGTATTACAAGGAGGCCGACCGAGAAGTCATAGAACAGGAGCTCAACCTCGGGCATCAGGCGGCACACGAGATCAACAAGTCCCTCCGTGAAAACGCCCTGCCGGAGAATCGCGTCTACCTCTACGACTACTACCGCGACAACTGCTCAACACGGGTGCGCGACGCGATCGACCAGTCGCTTGGCGGGGCCCTGAAGACTCGCTCAGAAGAGCCAGGCCAGTACACCCTTCGCCAACACACGCTGCGGGCTGTGGCCGATGACTTCTGGCTGTATACAGGGCTCGACATCGCCATGGGCAGTTACATCGACCGCCCAGAGACTCGATGGTCAGAGATGTTCTTACCCGAGAAGCTGCATGACGGGCTCGAGCGCATCGTGTTTTCAGGCGTCCACGGCACTGCCAATCTGGTGAAAGAACGGAAGGTTTGGCACCGAGGGGATGCCAGTCGAAAGGTCCGCCACACCCCGCCCGAGCGCACCTTAGATTTCCTTAAGGGTGGCGTGGCCACCGGCGCCCTGTTTAGCTTCCTCGGTTGGGAGGCCTATCGGCGCCGAAAGCTCTGGGCTCAAGCCACGCTCGCTCTACTCCTCGCGGTGTTTGGTCTCGTCGCGGGTGTTCTTGGCTGGCTGTTTGTTGGACTGTGGTCGCTGACGAATCACGCGGTCTCATTCCACAACGAGAACATCCTGCAATGCGCGCCGTTGGCGCTGGGTCTACCGATCGCTGCTTGGGGGCTGCTGAGGGGGCGTTCGAAGTGGATCCACACCGCTTTTCGGATCGCCCAGGTCGGCGTCGCCGCCTCGGCGCTCGGACTGCTGCTGAAACTCCTACCATTCATGGCTCAGGACAACGCGCGCATCATCGCGCTGATGCTTCCCGCATGGATCGGCGTTTTCGCTGCGCTCAACTGGATGAGACTGAAGAGCGACCTGCCACCGGACCTGCCCTCCGGTGATCCCGTGACAAACGACACCGACGAAGACAACGCGGCTCCGTCGAGCTGAGAACGGTCGAAGCGATGGGGCCAAGGCGACTCAAGGCGCCAGCACTGCGAACCCACCGACTTGCAAAGCCCGACACGAAGGGACGTGGCAGCGAAGCCGCCGAGTCAGCCCGTGTCCGTGCCACACCGGTGCGGTGAGCCCTCGATAGCGATGCCCGGACGGCAGACCGAGGGCGGCGTAGATTCGCTCAACTGGCGGCGGCAGTGCTTGCAATTGGCGGGCAACCGACTAACTTCGCCGCTCCCCGGGTCGCGAGTAAATTCGCGTCCAGGTTCGGAGCGTAGCGCAGTCTGGTAGCGCACTTGACTGGGGGTCAAGGGGTCGTGGGTTCGAATCCCGCCGCTCCGACTATCGGTAACCATGCTGGTACTCGGCATAGAGACTGCCAGCCCGACAGGGTCGGCGGCCCTCCTCGAGGGGGATGAGATCCTCCTCGAGCTGAGACACGACGGGGCCAACGCCCACGCCGAGCGGGTGCTTGCCTTGGTCGATGAGCTCTTCCGGAGTTGCAGGCGCCGGCGGTCGGATGTCTCCAAAGTCGGCGTGGGCGTGGGCCCGGGCTCGTTCACAGGGCTTCGCGTGGGCATCGCGCTCGCCCAGGGGATCGGGCTCGGGTTGGGTGTTCCTGTTCTGGGGATCCCGTCTTTGACCAGCATGACACGCGAAAGCGCGGCACTGCGTCCTGGCTTCGATTTCTATGGCAGCCTGCTCGATGCGCGGCGCGGTGAGGTCTTTGTCGGACTCTTCGACGCCCGAGGACAGACGGTTGTGCCGGTACAGACCCTCAACGCGGATGGGCTGGCCCGGCAGCTACGCTCGTTGCTCGCGCAGGCGCCAGCCGGCAAGGTCCTGCTCAGCGGCGAGTTCGCTGACCGACAACGCGCACAGCTGGTCGAGGAGGGGTTTGAAGTCCAATGCGCCGCTGAAGCTCGGTTTCCAGCCGCAGGATGGACTGCGCGGCTGGCGTCCGAGCTCACGCCAGGTTCCGGCGCCGAAGCGGTCCCAATGTACGTGCGGGAACCCGACGCCGTTCTGCCTAGGCTAGCGCCTAACCCCCTCGCGCTCCCCGAGACCGAAGCCGGGGATGGGACTCCAGAGTTCGGGCCGCCCACAAACGAAATTGCACCCACGGGGCTAGGTCGCTAGGATCCCCACCGAATGGTGGCCTCTGGTGCGCTCGATGCCGAGCGACTGAATCTACTGGCACGCTTTGGGCGAAGCTTGCCGACTGGCGAAGTCGTGTTTCGCGAAGGCGAAGCGGCTGACGTGGCGTTCCTGGTTCACAGCGGGCGCGTCCGCATCGTGAAGAAGTTCGGGGCGGTCGAACGAAGCCTGCGGGTGCTTAAGGGCGGGGAACTCTTCGGCGAGACCGCGCTGCTACCGGGGAGAGTGCGGGAGGCGACGGCCATTACGCTCGGCGCATGCGCGATGATTGCCTTCGACAGGACAACCTTCGGCGAGCTGCTTGCGCAACATCCTGACCTCGGCGTGGCAGTCGCGCAGCAGCTGATTCTTCGCGCCCGAGAGGCGGAGGATCGGGTAGAAATCTCGATGGTGCGCGACGCGCAGTCCAAGGTCGTCGTCGGCCTCCTGCGGACGGTCCCGCTGTACTTCACAGATTCGGGCGCCCTCGAGCATAGCGCGCTTCGGTTACCTTTGACCCCACTCGAACTCTCGGCGAAGGTCGGCTTGGACGTCGACGCCGTGAAGCGAACAATGCAGAAGCTTCGCGAAAACGGCTACGTGCGGATAGTCGATGAACAAGTCGAGATCCCGAGCCTCGCCGCGCTACGTGAGCTGCGCGGCCTACTCGACGTGCGCGATGAGATTCTGGGCGGAGATTCCGAATAACTGAACGCATATGCAGAATTTAGACCTTTCTCCACGCAGCCCGCGGCTCCGCGAGCCCTCCGCGTTGGCCCAAAGCCGCCGGCTCAGTGTGCACTGGCTGCTCGCACTCGCTGCGGCTGGCGCGTTCAGCTGCGGCTCTAGTGGTGGTGAGGAGCCACGAACCGGAGCCCAGAGCAAAGCCGTTCAGTCGTCGGCGGCCTACGACATCGCCGCCGACCTCTGGATGCGCCAACAGCAACCCCGGCAGGCACTTGAACAGGCGCTGAGTGCGCTTAAGCTCGATAACGAGAACGCTGACGCCCAGCACTTGGTGGCACTGCTGTACCTGGACTTCTGTCGCCGCGACGAGGAAGAATGCCGCCTGAGCGAAGCGGAGACTCATGCCCGCGCCGCCCTGGAAGCTCGTGAAGACTTTCGCGAAGCGCAGAACACGCTTGGGGTCATCCTCGTCCACCAAAAACGATACGGCGCTGCGATTCAGGTGCTGCGCACTCTAACCCAGGACATTTTGTACCAAACCCCCGAAAATGCTTGGGGTAATTTGGGATGGGCCTATCTGGAGAATGGCCAGGTTCAGGAAGCCATCGACGCGCTTCTGCGTTGCACAGCGGTCCAGCCAGACTTCTGCGTCGGTCACTACCGGCTAGCGATGGCTTACGAACGCAAGAAACAATGGGGACCCGCACTGCAAGCTTACAATCGGGCTCTCGCAGTCGAGCATCCGCGCTGCCGTGCGATGCAGGTTGCGTACCCTGCCCGGGCTCGACTACTAGTTCAGCTCGGCCGCCAGGACGACGCCGTAACGGACCTAGAGGAATGTGTTCACCTTGATAAAAACACCGCAAGTGGCCGACAATGCAGAGCGCAGCTGGGCCGGATCCAGCCAAGCCCGTAGCGGCCAATCGAAATGAAACCCATGGAGTCCGTCGGAGAGTACCTGCGTCGCAATCGCGAGGCGAAACGCATGAGCGTTGAAGAGGTCTCTCGTGCGACTCGCGTTCCAGCGGCGAGCGTCGAGCGCATCGAGTCGGACCAATTCGACGAGTTACCGGGCGAGGTCTTCGTCCGCGGTTTCTTGAAGTCCTATGCGCGAGCGGTGGCTCTCGAACCGGACGAAGTCCTGGCGCGTTACACCGCAAGCCGGCGTGTCGCCTGGGTCACCCCGCTACCGCTGACGGGCACAGCGACGGCGGCCAAGGGTGGTCGCTTCGGATTCGCTATTGCCTTCGTGCTGCTGCTGTTCCTCTTCGCTCTCGCGTTAAGCATCGTGCTCAAACCGCGCGGCCACGAGCGTCCTCAGGAACTGTCCAAGTCTGTCCCTCGCTCGTCCGCAATGACCGGCGCTCACACGGCGTGAGCGCATCGACGCGTCACACAACCAGAGGCTTGCTTCTGCGTCGTGTCGACTATCGAGAGAGCGACTTGATGCTGTCGTTCTTCTGCGAAGGCCTCGGCCAGGTATCGTGCTTGGCCCGAGGAGCTAGGCAGAGCAGCAAGCGTTTCGCGGGTTCGCTAGAGCCGATGCACACCCTGTTACTGGAGCTCGATGAACGAACCCCTAATCGTTTGGTCTTGCGAGAGGCAAGAATCGACCGCGCGCGATTGAACCTCACGTCCAGCTTGGCGGCGTTAACATCCGCAGGGCGCGCGCTGGGCTGGGTTCGTCGGGCCGCGCCCGAGCGAGTGAACGAGCCGGAGATCTGGGCGATTCTAAGCGAGCTCCTGGATTCGCTCGACGAAGCCCCGAACGGGCACAGCGGCGTCACGCTCGCCTCGGCCGGATTGCAGCTGCTCATCGCTTTCGGTTGGGGTATTGAGTTCGAGCGCTGTGTGCGCTGTGGCCTTGCCTGCCCTGCGGAAAGGACCGCCATGATCGATCCGGCGCGCGGCGGGCTCGTCTGTTCAAGCTGCGGCGGAGCAGCGGTGCGCGTTGGAGCCGCCGCTCGAGCGCGACTCGTGGCGGCGTCGGGTGCTCAGCCCGGCGCGTTGCTACCAGAAGACACGAGCCTCGCCCTGCGTATAGTCGACGCGGCGCTGACGGCACATGCCGGGTCAGCCTGAGCGCGCACAACTCAAGCTCAGTAGCGCCGCAAATGAGCGCCAACGAGCACAGACGGCAACACTCAGTTGCTAGACGGTGGTCTAACAAACAGTGCTGCGTCTAGCCTGTTCCCTCTGGAACGAATCTCGTCGGCCAACTGCGGCGAGCGGCCCGTCGCACGGAACGACCCCTCGATCGCCCCCCCAGTCGCCGTCCGCTCAGCGACGAAATCAAACACGCTCTCGGCTGCGACCTGACCTTCAGGACCTCGATGCAGCTCGCAAATGCGAAGCACGCGACTCCGACCATCCCTGAGCCGCGCCACTTCTATCGCCACGTCGAAACTGGCGATCATCGCATCGGCAACCGCTCGTGAGGTCATCCCAGAAGTCCCCAGCCCGAGGTCTGCGCAAACTCGCGCGCAGGCCCGCTCGATCGAACCGCCTCGAATCCGGGCAATCGTCCCTTCCGCTCCCTCAGCAATCGCTCGGAGAGTCGCCAGAGCCCGTTCGCCCTGCATCGCATCAACCACGATGCGGTGGCCAGAAAACCCAACCGCGGCGACTAGGATTTCGCTGAGCTGCTGCGCGCGCCCTGTGCCGAGAGTCAGCACCGAACCATTCGCAGTCGCGATCTCCGACTCGTCCTGTATGAACAGGACTCTTTCGTTCTCAGCCGCCTGCGCTAAGGCTGACAGCATCTCGACCGCGCCTGAGCGGCGCCCGCCCACGACGAGCACGCTCGCCCTGGCGCTCACACAGTCACGCAGAAACGTGGCCATGCTGCGCGAGACGACTCCGGCCCGCACGAGATCCTCTAGCTTGGTCGTGACCCGCTCCCGCCGCTTCAGCCGCACTAGGGCGCCGCCTTGAGCCACTTCGCCTCGAAGGGCTTCGAGGTCAAAACCGAGCGAAACGAACTGACGCTTCACGACTGTCTCTTCTTCGCCGAGGGGCACCCCCTCCTGCCTACAAAGGCGCGCCAGCGCTCTTTCGACGGACCGGGCGGAACAGAAAGGTAAGATCCCGTCGTGATAGTGGCCCGCGCGCACCACGTTCAGGTACCCGGCGCCCGAGACGGTGAACTCCGAAACCGCCGGGTCATCGAGTAATTGGGAAAGGGGCCCGAGCTCTAGCAGCTCAGCGCGCGCCGCTTCTTTGATTTCGTCAGCTGTCGCGCCCAGCGTCGCCGCCGCCTCAGCGGGCAGCGTGGCGAAGACTTCATCGATCGTCCGAACGACTCGTCGGCGCAGGCTATCGTCGAGTTCTCTCTCCAGCAGACGCGCCTCCACTTTTCCAGAGACCCGCTCCACAAGGAACCGAATCGCGGCGATCAGCTCAGCGCCGGGTCGCTCCGAGGCCCCAGGCGCAGGGCTTGAGGACTCCTGGACATCTGAAATCCCGATAGCTTGAGCCGGAGCATCGCTTAGTCTCGGTGCCGGCACCCGAGGGGCTGAGGCCGTGGGAGGCGGCGGGGCAGCGCGAACCGGAGCAGGGACAGCTTCCCGCTGATCGGTGCTCGGCCGAGAAAGATGAACAGGAAGCGGTGCGGGTTGAGGTTCCGAGTCCTGCGTTGCCGGAGGCTCCGACTGAGCCGCCGAGGGAACCCGAGAATCGGGAATCGACTCTGGGTCGCCCTGAGCCGAATCTCGAAGGACTGCACCAGGAGCCTCCGCCTCACCGGAGTCGAGGCGCAAGATAAAATCTCCAATGTAGATTCGGTCCCCCTGACGAACCACGGTGCTCTGGGTGATCCGTCGACGGTTGACGTAGGTGCCGTTGGTGCTGTTTTGGTCGGTGACCACGAACCGACCGTCAATCATTTCTAAGCGGCAGTGTCGCTTGCTGACGTTCCCCTTAGGCAGCACCAAGTCATTGCCTTGAACGCGGCCGACCGTCACTTCGGATCGCTCGAAGCTCTCGCGGCGCTCAGTGCCCCCCTTCTCGCTTATGACTATCGCAAACACCTTAGATTCGACGTGTTAGCGCGGCCAAGCGTACGAAAACAATCCCCAATGTACCGCGCCCGAGGTCAAGCTCAATGCGCCCTCGGTTTCGTCCCGCAAGAGCGGGAAGCGGCGCTGAACACCCGCGCCCTGCGAGCTTCGTCAGAACGGGTAGTTCTCAACTAGGTCCTTCTTCGGGCGCTCAATCGCCGAAATCGCGCTAGTGATTACTTCGGGGCCCGCGCAGCCGAAGAACAGCGCATCCCCCACCCTTGGGAGTTCCAGGCTGGGGTACGCGTCCCCTCCGGAACGAAATCGGATAGACCCGGTGACGCTCCGCGAGAGCGCCTTGTGGGCCAACTGCCAGGTCCCAGCGCTCCTGTCGCGCACGGCGACGCAGTGCGTACCGCGGAAATGGTACTCCGTGTTTCGGGTCACATACATCCGATGGTGCCGGCGTTCTTGGGCTGGGTAGGTCTGGTTCTTCTCATCCATTTGGATCGCCTCCTCGGGCCGGACTCTCCCAGCGAGCAGGAGCCGCGGGCAAGTTTGTCTCAGTCCTTTTGGGCTTGCTCGCGATCGCCCTGTGGAAAGGTGACAAATTTTCGTCTCCCGAGCACTCCATGTACAGTGCACAGCGTGAAGCACCATGTCGGCGGCCCCGGGCTCCGGAAGACGAGCGTTTTCCCGCTACTAACTCGGCGCACTGTTGAGCTCTGGCAGACGGCGGACTACCGCGTGCGCCAAATGTTCGAGAGCGCTGACGTCATGAGCGAAGGCGCGTGCCGCGCCGAAAGCTTAGGGCAAGTATACTATGGGTCAACGAGCATCGTGCTCGTTGTCGAATCTCTCGGGGGACATGTTCCCGATGACGCCGTGGGACGACTCGTTCGCCTGCTGCGACACAATCCCCATGCGCGCGTTCGAGCAATTCGCATTGCTTGCCGCGAAGCCCAGGTGCGCTCCGAAGTGCCGCTGGGTCAACTTCGCGCGGAGCTGACATTCGCTCAGGAGCAGGCAGGCATTACCATCCACGTGGATGTCGAAGCCGCCGAGCACCGAATGAATGCTGCCGCTTCGCAGGGTAGGACATACTAGCCATGACTGTGATGGGACTCAGGAGCGCGCTGGACATCATCGTCAACGGGTTATGCACACCCCTGTGTAGACAAGCTGTGCGTCGAGTGCCGCGAACCTCCAGAAGCGGTCGGTGCCACTCGACGCGGGCCGCTTGGCTATTGACACCTGCTTGCATCCAGGCACATTCAGCAGCTCTCGCCAATGGCTAAGCGTGGTTCAAGCAAGCGCCCTGCGCAGAAGCGCCGCTCGGATAAGGTTATCCACGTAGTGTTTGGCCCCGGGGGCGGCCGCGTTTCGGCTCAGTCCACCACAACGGCAGCCGCGAACGCCGCTTCTAGCCATGACCAGTCTCGGCGCTCTAGTTCGCAGTCCGAGACTCGGGGCAACCGGGAACCCATCACCGATGTGTTCACTCAAAGCGAAATCGCGAGGCTACTGGGCACAACGACTGCCCGCCTGCGCACTCTCGACCGCTCGGGGATTGTCTCACCTTCGGGAAGAAGCCGAGGAAAACGCGCGTACACTTTCGCCGACTTGATTCAGCTGCGCACGGCGCAGTCACTGTTGGATCACCGCGTGCGACTTAGGGACGTCAGTCGGGTGATGGTCGCTCTTAAGAAGACACTTCCCAAGGTGACTCGGCCACTCGCTGAGCTCCGCATCGTGTCCGATGGCAACAGTATCGTCGTGCGCACTCAGGGCGCCAACTTCGAGCCACTCACCGGACAGCTAGTCATCGACTTTGAGGTTCGTGACTTACGCAATGACGTCGTTCGGGTGCTTCGACCCGCCGCTGGTCGGGACCGCTCAAGAACCGCCTACGAACTCTACTTGAGGGCGAGCGAACTCGATGAGGATCCGGAGACGATGACCGAGGCCGAAGACCTCTATAGACGAGCGGTCGAGCTCGATCCGTGGCTGACCATCGCCTACACGAACCTAG
>JBDKJZ010000156.1:0-10283 GCA_039796375.1 Pseudomonadota bacterium | reverse complement strand
CCCGTGCGGTAGTGACTACCGCTGCGCGATTGAGCCGGGTGAGCTTCAGGGCCTGTGCGTCGACCGCCTTGAGGACAACGACCCCACCTGCAGGTCGGATGGCGACTGCAAGAGCAACATTTGCCAACGGGACGGGCGAAAGTCGATCTGCGCGAAGCTCATCCAGTTCCAGGCGACCGACGATGCGTGCTCCAACTTTCGCTAAGGAGCGCTGATTGGAAGTGCTGAGTTTCGCTCTGCACCGGCCAGACGTCCAGGCATACCGTCTCTCCCGGCGGGTTGACTTCCGGCGTCGCGGACCCACTCTTGCGCTTTCGCAGTCAGAGGATCTCACTTGGCCAGCCTGAAGTCGAAGCCCCGTCGAGGCGGCACCAAGCAGCCCTCGGACGAGGATTCCGATGAGCTGACTCCGGAGACGATGTCCGGGGACTCTAGCGTGTCCGAGGACCCAGACGCTGAGCCTGACGAGGAGGCGGATGTTGAGCTCGATGACGAGTACGCGTACGAGCCCGAAGAGAGCGGTGACGAGGACCCGGCGAGCGAGGGCGTCCTAGATGTTGAAGCGGAAACGCTCGAAGAAGAGGTGCTGAGCTCCAGCGACCGAGCCGCAATCAGCTCACGCCGCTCGACGGCGATCGTCCCGGTTCCATCAGACATCGATCGCGGACAGCCCCGAGACCCCTTGGCGGCATACATGCGGGAGGTCCAGCGCCATCCGCTGCTCAACCGGGAGGACGAGCACCGCCTAGCGACGCTTTACTTCGAAACCGGTGATGTCGACGCCGCTAAGAAGCTCGTAACAAGCAACCTGCGACTGGTCGTAAAAATTGCTTACGAGTACAAGCGCGCGCATCGGAACATGATGGATTTGGTGCAAGAAGGCAACATCGGCCTAATGCAGGCGGTCAAGCGCTTCGACCCGACACGTGGCGTCAAGCTTTCGACCTATTCGGCTTGGTGGATCCGAGCCTATATGCTGCGCTTCATTCTGAACAATTGGCGCCTGGTAAAACTCGGAACTACACAGGCTCAGCGTAAATTATTTTTTAATCTGAACAAGGAACGCGCACGACTCACGGCGTTGGGTATTGAGCCCACGCATGAGGAAATAGCGAAGCGTCTCGATGTCAGCAAGAAGGAGGTGCGCGAGATGGACCTTCGCTTGGCCTCCAGTGATTCTTCGCTGGACGTCCCCGTAGGGGACAGCGAGGGCCGCCAAACTTCCCGACTCGACCTGCTTCCGTTCGGAGGCGAGGGGCCCGATAGCTTGGTTGAAAAGTCGCAGCTCCTCGCGATGCTTCGAGAACACCTGGACACGTTCCGAGAGACTCTGTCGGGCAAGGACCTGGAAATTTTTGATCGACGCATGATCGCCGAGGAGCCCGAAACCTTGCAGCAATTGGGTGACGACTTCGGCGTTTCTCGAGAGCGCGTGAGGCAGCTCGAAGCGCGCATCATCGGGAAGCTCAGGGTGTTTTTATACGAATGCCTCGGAGATGCCGTCCAAGAAACACCGCTGGACGTCAACTGAAGGGCGCTGTGGCGACAGAATCCAGCGACCCCGCCCCTGAGGCTCCAGAACCCATTGGTGGCTCGTCGCTCACGGGTTCGGGGATGCTGTACGTCGTCGCGACCCCCATTGGTAACCTGGGGGATATCACCCTCCGCGCCCGGGAGACGCTCGCACAAGTTTCGGTCGTCGCCGCGGAAGATACACGGCGCGCAAGATCCTTGCTGAGCCACCTAGGAATCAGTGGCAAACGATTTCTGTGTGTTGATGCCCACGCCAGCGTTGGCGTCTTGGAAAAGCTTGCGCAAAAGTTGAGCGAAGGCGAGCGGGTAGCGCTCCTGACCGACGCGGGCACTCCCTCGGTCAGCGATCCCGGTTGCGCTCTTGTCCGCCTTTGCCGTGAGCGCAACATCCCGGTCACCCCGATTCCTGGCCCAAGCGCGGTCACGACCGCTATCGCAGCGTCTGGCCTGGTAGACGGGGCTTTCCTGTTTCTCGGCTTCTTGCCCCGAAAAGGCGAAAAGCGCCAAAAAGCTCTCCAGCGGATCCGCCGAACGGCTGAGGCGGTGGTCTTATTTGAATCGCCCAATCGAACACACGCGCTGCTCAAGGACTTAGCGCAGGAAATGCCCGAGCGCCTCCTGTGCGTTGCGCGGGAACTGACCAAGAAGTTCGAAGAGGTCCGCGTAAAACCCCTGCGCGAATGGGCCGAGTTTGAGGCTGAGGTTCGTGGCGAGGTCACCCTGGTCTTGGCCCCCGCAGCCGACGCACCCGCGGAAGAGAGCGGCGCGCGGGACGTTCGGGAATTGATGGCCGACTTGCTAGAGCGAGGGATGTCGGCCAAAGACGCCTCCGCCCACCTGGCCCTAGCGACGGGAACCTCCAAGCGGGACCTGTATCAGTTGGCGCTTGAACACCGAGCTACTGGCCAGAAAACCGAATAGTTTCAAAGCCCACAGTCCTTTAAGCGACGCTCCGCTTCGGTCCTAAACGGACTGTGTGCTAAGACGCTCGCGCCGTGTTCGATGCACTCAAGCGAGGATTCCAAGAAGCCCAAAACCGTCTCGCGGGCTTAACCGAGTTAACCCCCACCAACGTCAAGCCGGCTCTGAAGGAGGTACGGCTGTCTCTACTTGAGGCCGATGTCGAGCTAGGAGTCGTCAAACGTTTCCTCGCCAGGGTGGAGGAAGTTGCGGTGGGAACCACCGTGCAAACAAAAGTGCGCCACCAAGGCGCAGTCCACCGGGTTTCTGCCGCGGATCAGTTCGTCAAGATTTGTCACGACGAATTGAAGGCGATGATGGCGAGCGACCGCGAGCCCGTGATCTACGCCCCCCCAGGACAACGCACGCGAGTGATGATGCTCGGGCTTCAGGGCGCGGGCAAGACAACCACCTGCGCCAAGCTCGCACGAAAGTTCAAAGCCGAAGGCCGAAGGCCCTTACTCGTCGCTTGCGACATGCAACGCCCAGCGGCGGTCGAACAGCTGCAGGTGTTGGGTGCTCAGATCGAGGTACCGGTATTCAACATTGCCGGTGAGTCCCCGTTGAACATCGCTATTGCAGCCGATGCCAAAGCTAAGGAACTGGGCTGCGATACGGTCATCTACGACACCGCTGGTCGACTGGCGATAGATGAGCCGCTGATGGCTGAGCTTGAGCAAATCAAAGCCGAGACCAAGCCGCAGAACATCTACCTGGTCATCGACGCCATGATCGGCCAGGACGCAGTCAAGACGGCTCGCTCATTCAACGACCGGCTTGGCATCTCTGGCGTCGTGCTGACCAAGCTGGACGGCGATGCCCGCGGTGGCGCCGCCATCAGTGTCAAAGAGGTCACCGGGGCACCCATCGTCTTCGCGGGCATGGGTGAAACCTCGGATAAGCTCGAAGAGTTTCGCGCTGACGGCATGGCCGGGCGCATCCTCGGGATGGGCGACGTCGTCGGCCTGATGCAGGACTTCGAGGAGGTCATCGACAAGAAGCAGGCGGAGTCAGACGCGAAGCGTCTGATGTCTGGCAACTTCACGCTCGATGACTTCCTCTCCCAGATCAAGACCATTCAAAGAATGGGCTCACTGAAAGACCTGGTGGAAAAGATGCCGGGCATGGGCGGAATGCTGCCGCCAGGCGCGAACCTGGACGATCGCGAGCTGGTTCGAATCGAAGCGATGATCCAGTCGATGACACGCTTCGAACGGAATGACCCGCAAAGCTTGGTGAGAGAGCCTTCTCGAGCGAAGCGTATCGCCAAGGGCTCCGCGACCCCCGCCGAAGCCGTGATGGAACTCGTGCAGAAGTTCCAATTCATGCAGCAGATGATGGGGGGGTTCGGACAAAACTCTGGTCTGTTGGGCAAGATCCCCGGGATGCAAGGGTTAGCGATGGCCAGAAACGCCCGCCGCGCTATGAAGAGCGGGAAGTTTCCCCCGGGCTTCGATCCGGGCGTCCTAGCCAAGGGTTTCCCGGGCATGGGCATGCCTGGAATGGGTTTCCCGGGGATGGGCATGCCCGGAATGGGTTTCCCGGGGATGGGCATGCCCGGAATGGGCGCAGGCAGCGAAAATTCCCCGAAAATGAAGGTGCTGTCCCGCGGCGAGAAAAACGCGCGAAAGAACGAGCGAAAGCAAGCACGCGGGGCGCGAAAAAAGAACCGCAAGTGATCCACTTGAGCATGGGAAGCGTAATGAAACATTCGACGATCAAGCTATTTCGCGTAGTTGCGCCACTGGCCCTCGGAGCGACGCTGGCGACTACGGCGTGTGTTGGCTCTAAGGATCCTAAGAAAGAGCCGACGACCTCAGCTAAGAACTACGTCACGACGGAGGTCCCGACCGACATCACCCGCGTCGACATCAACTTCGGCGATAAGGTCACGCTGCTCGGTTACAAGATGGCCGCTTTAGGTACCGTCAAGCCTGGTGAGAAAGTAAAATTTACGCTGTATTGGAAAACCGAGAAGCCCCTCGGTGAGTCCGGCTGGCATTTGTTCACGCATATCTTGAGCGAAAAGAACAAGAAGCTGCTCAACATCGACAACGTGGGACCGCTTCGCGACAACGGAACGAAGGCCGGGCAAGCCCACCCCCCTGGCGAGTGGGAAGTCGGAAAAATCTACGTCGACGAACAGAGCTTTCGAGTGCCCAAGCAGACTCGCGGTAGCAGCATCAGCCTCGTCACCGGAATTTGGAAAGGAAAGTCTCGGCTGACGGTCAAGTCTGGGGCGCAGAGCGGGAGCGACCGCGCCGTGATCGCGACGCTCACGGTGTCCGGCGGAGCCCCGGCGGAGGTCGTCGCCGCGAAGGTCCCCGAAGTTCGGGTCGACAAGCTTGAGAAAGGTCAGAGCGTCAAGATTGATGGCAAACTCGATGACTCAGCGTGGGTGACCGCCCCGAGCACTGGCGCTTTCGTCAACGTCTCCAGCGGCGCGCCCGACAAGGGCGCGAGCGTTCAGGGGAAAGCGCGTATCCTTTGGGATGACAAACACGTCTATCTTGGGTTTGAAGTAGCCGACGAAGATGTCATCGGAGGCTTCGAGAAAGGCGCCAAGGATCCGCACCTTTGGACGAAAGACTGCGTGGAGATCATGCTCGACCCGGACGGTGACGGGGACAACAAGGACTACTACGAAATCCAAGTCAATCCCCAGAACCTAGTGTTTGACTCACAATTCGATGACTACAACTCACCGAAGGCCGGTGAGAATGGTCCGTTTGGTCACCAAGAATGGAGCGCACAGCTCAAGAGTGCTGTCGTCGTCGATGGCACGCTCGACAAGCCGGGCGACAAGGACGGCGGATACACCGCTGAGCTACAGATCCCCTGGGCCTCGTTCGACAAGGCCAAGCAGCTGCCTCCGAAACCCGGCGACACTTGGCGGATCAATCTCTACGCTATGCAGAACAACGGCGGCGTCGCTTGGTCGCCCATTCTCAAGCAGGGTAACTTCCACAAAGCCGCGCGCTTCGGACGCATCCTCTGGGCGAACAAGGAGTGGGTTGGGCCGAGCACAGCGAGTCTCGAGCCCGCAGTTGCACCCGCTGCCTCCGCTCCCTCAGGTACGGGTGCTATGTCAACGGTCTCACGGCTAGCGAAGAAGCTTGCGAAGGCCGTCCCAGCGGCGTCTTCAGTAAGTGAGCCCAGTCCCTCTTCCGGCGCCCCCTAGGGCGTCAGGAAGTTGACGAGTAAGCGTTCCTTTCATCCCAGGGATACGTCTGGGAAACATGTCGCGCCTAGGTTCGCGTCGCATGTGGGATCGGGAAGCACTGTTCCGATCCCACGCACGACACCTCTAAGTGGATATTAAGAAAGGGACCCATTTCGATGTCCTCCAAATATGGATCAACCATTGGAACGCCCATGCGCCGTTCCGGCTCCTCGCGTATCGCCGTCTTGGTCGCGCTCTTCACGCTTTGCCCCGTCAGCGCAGCACTGGCTCAGCCTGCGCCCGCTCCTGTAGCGCCGACTCCCGCCCCGATCGAACCGGCAGCGCCCGTGACCGATGCCGCGCCGGCTGAAACGCCCAGCACCGAAGCGGCTCCGGTTGAGGCCGCTCCGGTTGAGGCCGCTCCGGTTGAGGCCGCTCCGGTTGAGGCCGCTCCGGTTGAAGCAGCTCCGTCGGCAGCAGATGCGCTCGCAAAGGCTGCGGAAGAAGCTCCCAAGAAACCCTCCGTCAACGTGGGTGTGTGGGGCCGAGTCGATGTGACTGCTAACAACCCCGCTGATCCCAAAAAGCTCAACGACCTCGGCAGCACCGGCGTGGGTGAGTTCCACTTCAGCGGGTCCGTCCACGAGAACGTGGGTTGGACCGCCAACCTCGTTGCTGGATACGGCGGCCAGGCTGGTATTAGCGGCAATGCTGGGATCATGGACCTGATAGCCGAGTTCGGTTTTCACGATTCTGTGAACCTCTGGGCGGGGCGTATGCTGGTTCCTTCAGATCGCTCAAACTTCAGCGGGCCTTGGTTCATGTCCGCTTGGGATTACCCAGGCCTCTATCTTGCGGGCCCTCCAATCGGTCCGAAGCAGGGTCCTCAAGGCCGCAATGACGGTCTCACCCTCTGGGGTAACATCCTCGACGGCCACTTGAAGTACTACGTCGGTGCGTACGACCTGCACGATCCGACCACCGCACCGTTGTTGTCCGGACGCGTAAACATCGCCCTGATCAACCCCGAGCCGGGCTACTACAGCAACAGCACCTACTACGGTGGCAAAGATGTCCTTGCGCTAGGCATAGGTTTTCAAAGCAAAAAGAATGGCTCCTCGTTAGGCCTGGACGCCATGGGCAACACGATTGGAGAAGATGACGACTACTCCCTGATCAACGCTGACCTATTGTTCGAAAAGAACTTTGGTGACGACACGGGCACACTGGACCTGGAGGGTGCCTTCTACGCATTCGGCGGTGACAACGAGCTAGTTGATAATCACGCGTTCGGCTTAGTGAGCTATTTGCTCCCCGGAAAAATTGGCCCTGGAATGATCCAGCCTACATTTCGATTCCAACTGGCTTCGCCGCGTAACTCCGATGAGAAGTGGACGATTATGGAGGGCAACGTCGGCTACGTGATCAACCAGTTCGCTCTGCGAACGACCTTGGCCTTCGTGCAAACGAAAATAGGTGGTGCTGGGCCAGGCGGGGACGATGTGGTCAGCAACGCATTGAAGTTGGGCGTGCAGTTCCAACAATGAGGGTAGTCTCAGCGGCTGGTCGGGCATAACATCGCTCCGGCCACGACCCGCTATAGAAAAAAGAGCGCCAACTCAACTGTTGGCGCTCTTTTTTCGTTGAAGCGTGAGAACCAGCGGGAACGCCTACCCAAGGATTCCTTCACGTTCAATGAAAGCCACGACCTTGTCCAAGCCTTCTTTGGACTTGAGGTTCGTAAACACGAACGGCCTTTCACCGCGCTGCTTCTTCGCATCGCGATCCATCACTTCGAGCGACGCGCCCACGTGCGGCGCTAAGTCTATCTTGTTGATGATCAGCAGATCGCTCTTTGTGATCCCAGGCCCGCCCTTGCGCGGGATCTTGTCCCCCGCGGCGACGTCAATCACATAAAGGGTAAGGTCTGACAGCTCAGGACTGAAGGTTGCGCTCAAGTTATCGCCACCGCTCTCGATGAAGATCACGTCAAGCCCGACGAACTTCTTGGTCATGCGATCCACCGCATCCAGGTTGATCGATGCATCTTCACGGATCGCCGTGTGCGGACAGCCGCCAGTCTCCACCCCCAAGATGCGCTCTTCATCGAGCGCGCCACTACGGATCAGAAACTGCGCGTCCTCTTTCGTGTAGATGTCATTGGTGACGACGGCGATGTTCCACTTGTCGCGCATCGCCTTGCACAGCGAGTCGACCAGCGCTGTCTTCCCTGAACCCACCGGGCCGCCTATGCCAACCCTCAACGCTTGTTTTTCAGCCATCGTTCACTTCTCTTTCTTTACGAGCGGAATAACCGCGCATACTGTGTTTCGTGCTGCGCTGAGGCTAAGCCCAACCCCGGCGCGGTCAGCCCCAAGTCACCATCCGCCAGCGAAAGGCCACGTGTGACAGCCGACGGAATCGTCAGCAAACACGCGGAGAGTACCTGCTGCGCTTGCGATTGGCCGAGCGGTATCAGGCGACTAGCAGCGATAACTTGATTGTCACACCAGGCGTACAAGTAGCCGGTCGCCGCTCGCGAAACGTCAATCCCGAAATGATGAGCAGCGAGCCCAAACGCGACGCAATAGGTAGTGTCGCCTGGGGCGTCCAAGGCTTGAGTCACCCCCAGATTGCCCAGCGCTCGAAGCAAGGCCCGCCCCAGCTGGAGATCTTCCTCCTGAAGTTCGCGCGCCTCGCGACAAGCCAACTGAAGCGCGCTGAGCGACTGCACCCTAGACAGATCTCCGGCTGCCCAGGCTGTGATGGCCCTGCTAAGAATCGGGACATCAAGCGTCGCGAGGGTCTGGTTAAGCAAACCCCGGATCCAGTCGACTGCGCTACCGGCGTCGGTGACCCACTCATTGTGGATCGCCCCCTCAAGTCCCTGAGAATAGGCAAATGCCCCCACTGGAAAGCTCGGACTAGATAACTGCATGAGGCGCAGCAGGCCCAGATCCAAAGACGAGTCAGCAATGGTCGTGGTCATGGTCATGGTCATGGTCATGCCCTTCGTCACCTGCGTGCCGATGTCCGCCCCCGTAAGCGCCCGACTCCGGCTGGAAGGGGGCCTGCACAGTGGCTACGGGCAGACCGAGTGCACGAACCATCTCGTCGAGCACATGATCGTGCAGGTACGTCAGCTGTCCGGGTTCAATCTGCAACGAGACATGGCGATTGCCCAAGTGATACGCCACCCTCGTCAGCAGTAGTGCGTCGTTGCCAACAGCCTGCGAGAGCGTTTCCACAGCGGCTCGAACGCGCACGGACGTCGCCCCGGTATCATCGGTCAACAGGTCTCCGTCACGCAGGACGGTCCCGCGGGGGACTACAACTGCACACTCAGCCCCAGAAACGAGCACTGCTCGAAATCGGCTCCGCTTGCGCGTATCGAACTTGATCTCCAGCGAGTCCGCAACCGGCAGCGCGGGCGCTGACGGAGTCCCAAGAGTTTCGCGACGAGTGACTTCAGTGAACTTCAGCATGATTGACCCTTGAGCTATTGATTCTCTCATGATGTGTACTTTGTCTTTACGGCCAAGCGCCTCCGAACTGCGTATGCTCACCGACCCGTCGCTGGATCCCTAGAAGAGGAAGTAGCGCTGTGCGAGTGGCAACACCGTAGCCGGTTCGCAGTGCAGAAGCAGGCCATCTGCGCGCACTTCATAGGTTTGCGGATCCACTTCCATCTTGGGCGCGTAGGCGTTGTGGATCATGTCCTTCTTCATGACCTGCCGAGCTCCAATAACAGGAACGATGCGTCGCCTGAGGCCTAAGCGTTCTGGAACACCCGCGCGCAGCCCCGCTTGAGACATGAAGGTGATGCAGGTTTCACTACGCGCGGCGCCCAGGGAAGCGAACATATGGCGGTAGTGAACCGGCTGAGGCGTGGGAATAGACGCGTTCGGATCGCCCATCGGCGCGGCGATGATCATGCCCCCCTTGATGATCATTGACGGTTTCGCCCCAAAAAACGCCGGCTTCCATAGGACCAAGTCCGCCAGCTTTCCAACCTCCACGGAGCCGATCTCATGAGCCATTCCATGCGCGAGGGCTGGATTGATGGTGTATTTCGCGATGTAGCGCTTGACCCGGAAGTTGTCCGCATCCGCGCTGTCTTCAGGTAAGGCGCCCCGCTGCACCTTCATCTTGTGTGCCGTTTGCCACGTACGCGTAATCACCTCCCCCACTCGACCCATTGCCTGCGAGTCCGACGCAATAATGCTGAACGCACCCAAGTCATGCAGGATGTCTTCGGCCGCAATCGTCTCCCTGCGGATTCGAGACTCAGCGAAGGCCACGTCTTCGGCGATGGCTGGGTCCAGATGGTGACAGACCATCAGCATGTCTAGATGCTCGTCGACCGTGTTGATGGTGTATGGCCGCGTTGGATTAGTCGAGGAAGGCAGGACGTTCTGTAGTCCGCAGGCCTTGATAATGTCCGGCGCGTGCCCCCCACCTGCACCCTCCGTGTGGTAGGCATGAATCGATCGACCCTTGAACGCTGCGATCGTCTGCTCAACAAAGCCGGATTCATTGAGAGTGTCCGTATGAATGGCCACTTGAATGTCTTCTTGCTCGGCGACACTGAGACAGTTGTCAATAGCCGCTGGCGTCGTGCCCCAAT
>JBDKJZ010000155.1:0-10290 GCA_039796375.1 Pseudomonadota bacterium | reverse complement strand
CCGCGAACGCATCCGGCAAGGTACTCGCCGACCGGCGCGTCGAGCACGGAATAGCGGCGTAACCCAAACTGCCGAAGGTGCTCCACCGCGCCCGGGGCGACGCCGGGCGCACCCTGGAGCTCCTCCACTTCGCGCCAGGACCCGTATTGGTGGTTGATCGCGCTGACGAATACCGGACGCATGACTTCGCTCATGCGTTGGGCGCCATTTCACCAGCGTCTATCGGCACCGGCAGCACGTTGTCCGAGGGGGCCATGGGGCACGTCGCGTATGGGGTCAAGCCGCACGGCGGCGTGATGGCTTTGTTGAAATCCAGAGTCAGCTCGGAGAGCGACGACGGATCGCCCTGAAAGGGCACGAATAGGTAGCGGCCACCACCGTACGACTTCGAGCCGTTCGTCGGGTCCTTGAAGATGAAGAAGAGCTGCATGGCGTCGGCGGGGTGACGCACCGCCTCCAACGAGATGGCAGTACCGGCCACCTCGAGCTCGGCCCTACCGGGATTCGCCAAGTCGTAAACGTCGCCGGTTACATCGGTGATGGGTAACCGGCGCGCATCCTTGTGTGGGACGAAGCGCGCAGATTTGCACCACTCGGCGCTGACTGGAAACCATTGCAGCCCTGGGAACTGCACGCGCCGGGGCGCGAGCTCATCGCGAACTCGCAGCGCTCGTCGCTCCTTCCGTTCCAGCAGCTCCAGAGATAGGGTACCGATCGAGAAAATGTCAGGTTTGCCGCTCTGATCAGAGCGCATCTCTTGCCGAGACAACTTGCCCACGCGGGTTTGCACGTCGCTGCCGGCGACGGCCTCTGCGACTACCTTGGCTCCGTCGCGACGGAGCACCAGCGCGTGCGCTGGCACGGCGGCACCCACGAGCTGAACGTCGTTGTCGCTCGCGCTGCCACAGGTGACGGTTGGCTTTTCCAGCCAATGCATCCCGACGACGGACAACCAGCCGCCTGGCGAGCGCAGCCCCTGTTCGCGCTGCTTGCGCCAAGCTTCGATACCGGCAACGTACGGCGTGGATGAATCCAATTTCAGTCCCTCTTTCACGGTGAAATACGCTCGCTCATGCCGCACCAAAGAAAGCTCGTTCGATGGTACGTAACGTCGAGAAGTTCTTCGGCACCACCTGCTCGGCTGGAATTGGTGCGCCACGAACTTGCTCGACGAAGAACAAGAAATTGACGAACTGCAGCGAATCCAAGAGGCCCTTCTCGAGCAGATTATCGTCGGGGTCGATCGTGGCAATCTCGGGCTTCTTGCTGCGCAGCCAGCTAACCATGCTGTGAATGGGGTCTTGTTTGGATGTTTGTGTCGACATGTCACGACTCTCATTCTGCAGGGACCGGAACCCTGCTTTTCTGCGTCAGCACCAAGAGCAACGGCACGGCCGCCATAGCCAGGCCGACCAGAGCCAACGCACTGAAGCCGATCCGCGCCAACACGACACCGCTCGATAGGCTGGCAACCGCGGAGCTCAGGCTCAGGGCAGCGTCCGTGAGCCCCTGAATCCGACCGCGACGGGCACCACTGCTGGCGATCACATCCGCGACCAGCACGCTGCCCGAGATGAAGCAGAAGTTCCAACCCATGCCGAGCAGGAACAGCGCCAGCAAGAGTGCGGGGAATGAGGTCGAGGCGAGCCCGACAACGCAGGCCAGCATCAGGATGCAGGACCCCATGCTGATGACCGCGACGCGGCCGAGGCGATCGGAGAGCGCACCGGACAAGAACGACATGCCGTACATGCCCATGAAGTGCACCATCAGCACCACCGAGATAGCGCCGACAGAGTGGTGGCAGGCATGCATGTGTACGGGAGTGACTGCCATCAAGAAAACCATCGCCAACTGACCGAAGAGCAGGCTTCCACCAGCGAAGATGGCGCGACCGCGATCGATGGAGGGGCTGGCGCCCATCGCGCCGCTGGCCGCGCTAGAGCCCTGCGCGGGACTTGCGCGATGCTCCTGGGGCTCCCCGCGCAGACCGACGCGCATCGCTATGAACCCTACGAGGCAGAGGAGCGCAACGGCAAGCAGCGGCGCCACCCCCTTGCCCAGGCCAAGTCCCATTCCCATGTTGTTAGTGACGTGAGCGATCAGCGGACCGCCAATCGCCCCGACTGTCGCTCCGGTCATGACCAACGACACTCCCTTGCCGCGTTGCTGCGGGCACGTCAGCTCGGCTGCCACGAAGCGACTGAGCAAGATGCTGCCATTGGCACACCCCACGCCAACACAACCGACCATGATGAGCGCACGACTGGCTAGCAGGGCACCGAAGCCAGCCAACAGCCCTCCTACCAGGCCGACTAGGAAGCCGATATCCAAGATGCGTCGATAACCAGCCCGGTCCTTGATCGCGCCGAGTGGGTACGCCGCGACCGCGGCAGACACCAGAATCATCGCGGTTGGTACACCCGCCCAAAGCTTGTTGCCCGCGGACAGATCGACCAATACCAGCGAGCCCATCATGAAGGTGATGGCGAGGCACGACGCTGCCACCGCTTGCGCGGCCCCCAACGTCAGGAACAACGCGCCAGGCACCCGCGCGTTTTCATCGTTGGGGCTGGTAAACGGCGAATCTTCGACGAAGCGTTCCGCAGCGTCGAGGGCGCGCGAGGCAAGCAATAGGCCGATCCCATAGAACGCATGATTGAAGAGGCTGGAGCTAAACAGCCGCGCGGCTGGGGGTGCCTTCAGTCCGAAGAGGCCGAACCCCACCGAGGGGAATAGGTAAAACCAGGCGAAGACGCTGGTCGCCAAGCCGAACAACACGGGTATCGGCCAAGAGGCGAACAGCCGAGGCGCCCGCCGGCGCAGCAGTAAGAACACGAGTGCCAAGACAGACCCTATCGTGTAGTGGGTGAACACGCCGTAGGCGTATTCCCAGGCCACCTTGGGGATCATTGCTACGCTGTCGTGAGCAAAGTTACCCTGGGTCCATTGAGCGGCGACGCGCCCGAGCAGCCGTGGGTCATACTTGCCCACGAGGTCCAACTCGGCCGCCCACTCGTTGAGAGTGTCCATCACGCCCGTCGCGACGATGCCGATACCCACCGCCGTGGGTAAATCTTTGAGCTTGATCATTGTGTTTCCAATTCTTGAGCCACGGAGGCCGGGCCCCCAAGTTCCCGCCAAACCGCCAACAAGCGCTCGTGCGCTCGCCGCATGACCTTCGCGTGCGCCGCGGAGCGCGCAGGGTCGTTCAGCAGTCGATTTCGCAGATCGTACGGTTGCGGCAGTCCCGCGTCGGCGTACACGCTCGGGCTGTAGAGCGAGCCGAGGGTCCACCCAGCGTACGCCTCGAGGTGGCTGCGCACGGCGCTCACCATTTGGGGCGCATGGCCTTGCAGCGCGGCGCCCAGAAAACGACGCGCCACTCGCCAACCAATCGCAATGTGACCGACCTCATCGTCGTGATGCCGCCGATGAATCTCACGCAAGAGCGGGGGGATCCGCGCGTCAGCGGCAACTCGAACATTGATGTAGTCACCCATCTCTTCGAACAGCAAGATTCGTACAAAGGCGAGCGCTTCCTCGACGTCGTCGGGGAAGGACGATGGCGTCCGCAACACGTGGACGGGGTAGAGTGCACCGCGGTAGCGACGGCAGAACTCCGCGAAAAACCACATGTGCTTGTTCTCTTCGTCGATGAAATGCGTGAAGTAGGGGAAAAATTCTGCAAACTGCGGCTTGACGCTGGCGCCCAGCACCGCGCGTAGCAAGTCACTTTCACCCTGCACGAACACGCTGAACAAGTTGATGGTCTCGAATTGACTCAACGTACGCTTCTGTGCCTCCGTGAGCTCGGCTTCGACTGAAGTTCCGTGAACCGACAGCAGCTCGGGGCTGAGCCAATACGCGTCACGCGGCATTTCAGGCGGCCAATCGAAATAGCTGTACACGTCGTACAGGTTCCTGTGGGAACGAAGGGCCAGCTTGGCAACCAAAGGCTCAACCATTGGGCCTCGCTGCTGCGCCCGGACCGCTGTCTGCGAAAAAGGCCTTCAGCTCGGCGGTCAAGCCAGGCATCGCGTCTTGCGCAATGACCGAGAAATGGTCACCATCGATGCTTTTGCGCTTGAGCTGGGGCAACGCTCGGCGCCAATCCGGCTCGGCGTAGAGCGGCTGGAGCGCCGGGAACCTTTCGCTGCTCGACACGGTCGACTCCAGCAGCAACGCGCGAGCCGACAGCGTCGGAGGATTGAAGCGATGAATGGCCAGACTATTGGCCGCGAACACGTCAAAAAGGACCTGAACCATCGAGGGGTCGAGCGCGCCAGCCAAGACTCCCGCCCGGACCAGCGCGTCTTGTCCGACTCGCAGCGCTTCCTCGCGCACAAGGCCCGCTAGCAATTGGTCGAACGGCAAAGCGACACCTCGCCCTAAGTCGCTGAAGAATGCCGCCAGCAGGGCACGCTCCGTTGGCAGAAAGCGCGCTTCGCGCCGCACCAGGGTATCCAGCAGCACCACGGCTGCCCGGCGCCCCCGCTGCTCCAAAAGTCGGGCCAGCTCGAGAGCTATCATTCCTCCCATCGACCAGCCCAGCAGACGAATCGGTCCCTCGGGCTGGCGTTCGACGATCTCCCGAACATAGTGCTCCGCCATGGCCTCGACGCTGAGGTGCGGTGCCCAGCCACGCCGTGTGCCCCGGGCCTGGAGCGCGAGCAGCGGACCGTCGTACCAGCGCGCAAGCTCCCAGTAACAGAAGACGTTGCCGCCGACCGGATGAACACAGAATAGCGGGGGTTCGTGGCCATCCTCTCGAATGGCAATGAGCGCCTTGAATTCGCCAGGCGTCTGCCGTGCGATCTCACACGCCAAGCTCCGGATGGTGGGGCTGGCACAGGCGATCGACAGCGGCAGCTCGACACCCAGCTCGTCGCTGATGCGCTGCACGAGCCGTACTGCGCTAATCGAATTGCCTCCGGCCTCGACGAAGGGTGTCTCGGCGCCGATGCTGGGGAGCGCGAGCAAGGTACGCCAGATACGGGCAAGTGTTTGCTCCAGCTCCGTTGCCAGCTCCGGTATTGGCAGCGCGGCAGGCGCTTCGTCTCGCAACGCAGACTCGAGCCGGCGGCGGTCGACTTTGCCGTTCACCGTCAACGGCAGCGCTTCGATCTGCAGCAGGCGGGGCGGCACCATGTAGTCGGGCAGCTCTGCCGCGAGATGAGCCTTCAAGTCCGCCGGACTGAGCGCTTGCCCGGACGAGGCGACGAAGTAGCCGAGCAGCGCTCGTTCGCTAGGACGCGGGCCGACCGCGACCACAGCAGCCTCGCGAACGAGCGGGTGCCGGAGCAGCGCGGCGTCTATGTCGCCCAGCTCGATGCGGTGACCGCGAATCTTGACTTGAGTGTCGCGGCGGCCGAGAAACTCGAGCGCACCGTTAGGCCAATAGCACCCCCAATCGCCCGTCCGGTACAGCCTGCTGCCGTCCTGGGGGCGAGTCACGAAACGCTCGATCGTCGCGTTGGCACTGCCGAAATAGCCGAGCGCCAAGCCCTGTCCACCGATGAACAGCTCGCCCGCGACCCAGTCGGGTCGGTCGTTCATGGCTTCGTCGAGAACGTGAAACGACTGATTCGACAGGGGATAGCCATAGGGAATGGTCGTCCATTCCGGATCCACTTCGTCTAGCTCGAAGAAGTTGGACCAAATGGAAGCCTCCGTCGCTCCGCCGAGAGCGATGATGCGGGTAGTAGGCGCGAGACTTCGGATCCGCTCGGGCAGCGTGACCGGGATCCAGTCGCCGCTCAGCATCACGACACGCAGGCTCGCCAGCGCGGCTGGAGCCTTGCTAGCCGCCAGCTCCGAGACCATGTCCATGAACGCGGGCACGCTGTTCCAAAGGGTGACCCGATGGCGCTGGACCAGCTGCGCCAAGTGGATCGGATTTTTCGCCAACTCTGGTTCGGGCACGACCAAGGTGGCCCCCACACCCAGCAGGCCGAAGATGTCGTAAACGGAAAGGTCGAAATTCAGCTCCGACAGCGCCAACACGCGATCGGCGCTCGTAACGTCAAAGCGCTGGTTGATGTCGAGAATCGTGTTCAGGGCGGCCGCGTGAGAGATGGCCACGCCTTTGGGCACGCCAGTCGTGCCGGACGTGAAGATCACGTAGGCCAGCGCGTTGGGGTTGATCCTTCGAAGGCTCGGCGTCGACGAGCCCACGTGCTGATTGTCTGCGCGCGCGGTACCGAGCAGCCGGACATCCTTATTGAGCAGGGCCGCGCGGGCCTCGCCGCACTCGCGCGCGCAAAGAGCGAAGCGCAGCTTGCACTGCTCCGCAATGACACGCACGCGCTCGGCCGGCGTATTGGGCGTAATGGGGACGTACGCACAACCTGCCATCAGAATCGCCAGGACCGCCGCGATCTGTTCGGGGCCTCGGGGCACGACGACGGCAATGGGCTCGGCACCTGTTGGTTCCCACGCGCGAATTTGACATGCCAGGTCGAACGCCCACTCTCTGAGGGCCCCGTACGACCACGCACGCTCGCCCTGCAACACAGCAATCACGTCCGGAAAGCGCTCCGCTTGCGCAAGAAAACCGTCTTGCAGGAGCCCGGCTGCGAAATGACGAGCTACCGAGTTGACACGCCGACGCACCTCCAGCTGCCGCACTAGCTCTATTCGCGGCGGCTCGCCCCAAGCGGCCGCACCGGCCCGCGCCAGTCGCGTCAGTAGCGCGCTGTAGGCCTCGAACATGGCCTCGACCATCCCTTCCGGAAAGAGCGCACAACGAGCATCCCATTGGACCATCAACTCCCCTCGGTTTTCCACGATCTGGTGGTCTAGCAACACCTGGGGGGTCTGAATGGACGCATCGAGCAGTGACCAGCCGAGCTTTTCCATGAAGAACGCAGACTGCGCATCGTCGGTTGCCTCCTCCATCCCCAAGCCGCTGGCAAAAACCACGGGCATCAAGGGATCGGAGCTGCCTGAGCCACGACGGCGCGCAAGCTCACGAATCACTTCAACTCCGGACACGTCGGCCGCTTGCAAGTCTCGAAATAGCTGTTGCTGCAAGTCCTGGGCCGCCTCCGCCATCGAAGCACCGCGCAGCGCTACCTCCAGCAGCAGCGTGTCGCTGAAATTTCCGATCACCTGCAAGACGTCGGGATGCAGCAGCCGGCGATTTCCATACATGACGTTGAGCGTGAAGTGTTGTCCACCACCCCAATGCGCCAAGATCTGAGCGAAGGTCGAAGCGACGGCGACCGTGGGTGTCACCCCCAACGCGCGGGCATGGCCGCGAAACGCCACCCAGTCCGCCGCACTGAGCCGAGACGCAAAGCGCACCATGGGGGCCTCGCTTCCCGGCGCAAGCTTACGTAGCGGCAGCGACGGCGCTGGCGGCAGAGCGTCCAGGCGACTCCACCAATATTGAACGGCAGCCGCACGCTGGCCGCCCGCATCCGCGGTCGAGCGCTCGCGCAGGCTGTGCAAATACCCGCTGAAAGTGACGCGCGGCGACGGCCCGAGCTGGCCGTCGCCTAGGTACGCTTCGTTCAAGTCTCGCGCGAAGATTTCTCCCGACAAGCCGTCTAGGATGATCAGGCGCCCCGCCAGGAGCACGCGCGTTTCCTCTAGCTGGCGCAACACGCACACGTTGAATTGTGGCCACGACAAGAGAGAGCGGGGTTGGCCCGCCAGCTGTCGTTGCCAAAACCGCAGGCGCTCTCGAGCTGCCTCCGGCTCGAGAGCACGCAGGTCTTCGAACGTCAGTGGGAACGGACCAGGGTCCGGTAAGACTCTTTGATAGGCGTCTTCCGTGAACACCGCGCGGAGCATGGGGTGCCTCGCAACCACGGCATTCAACGCGCGGGCCAGGCGTTCGACATCCACTTCTGGCGCCACGTACTCGGCGTACCAAGTGGCCGACGAGTCCAGCTCGTACACGCCCTGTTCCCCGATCCAGTACGCCTCTTGCAGGGGCGTCAGGGAAAATGGTTCAATGGTTTGCGCCGACAACCCCGCGTCGACAGACGGCTCGCGAGCCTCGCCTTGAGGCTGCACCCAGTCTAACCGCGGCCGGGCGCGCAGGTACTCGGCCAGCTTGAGCAGCGTATCGTACTGGAGCAGCGCCGTCAGCTCACAGTCGATGCCGAGCTCGTCGACAATTTGCTGGGCGACCTGTACCGCCAGCAGCGAATAGCCGCCTTGCTCGAAGAAAGTGCGCTGCGGAAGAAGCACCGCAGGCGACACCCGCAGTGCCCGAGCCCAAATAATTCCAAGACTGTCTTCGAGCATCATACCAGCACCAACCCGACTCACCCTCACGAAGTTCGCGAGCGAGTTGCTATCACTCGCCCACCACAACCGACAAGAACCCCTCCCCTGCTCGCTGACTCGTTGTTCGATTTCGACTATTCAGCAGAGCAAGTTGCTTACTTCGCGAGCACACTTGTCGCGGATCGCACCGGCTGCCACTAGCCGGGCGGAGCGTAACGACTCAGCATGCGTCGGAGCGACCGCCGGTCGACACCCAACCACTTCGCAGCGACCACAATGCTTCCGGCCGATGTCGCGATGGAGTTGATGTGCTCCCACACCGCGCGCTCCAGGCGCATCGGACGCTCAGGAATGAGCGGTTCTGGGCCGGACTTCCCCTCGACCCCGTCTGCAACGCGGCAGAGTGAATCGCGAGAGGTAAAGTAGGCACTCACCCCAAGTCGCGTGCAGGCGACGGCTGTCGCAATCGAGTCGTAGCGCGTTACCACGATCAAGCGAAGCATCGGAAACGTTCGACGCAACCGCCGCAGCAGTGATGTGGTCGGCCCGCTGCTCAAGCGAAGTTCGGTCACGAGCGTGTCAGCGCCTTCAAGCACGGGCGCTTTGGTTAGCTCGCTTCGGTTGGCGACGAGGCCGACCAGGTGTCCGCGAGCGCGCAGCTCGTGAAGAAGGCCACCGTGAGTTACCGGATCAAGGCCAAGAACCAGGATCTTTTTGGCCTTGATCCGGTTCGTGCTCTCGCAGTTTGGCGCTCGAGCGCTAACGCTTGCTGCCACGCAGCCAGGGATGTCTGCAATTCTCTCGCTCACGGACTCAATAACCCCTGAGCCGTCTGATTTGCGCAAATGAGCCGTCCGATTTGCGCAAATAATTCGACGCGCGTATTAGTAGAGTCCTAACATGAAAGGGACGGGAGAGCGTTGATGGACAGGCATGATGACCGCACGCTGATCGTGTCGCGCCAAGCCGTCGCCGACGGTTCATTGCTGCGCGACCTCACGATCGAAGGATTCGAGCTCAGCGTGGTCGACACCTTCGTCGCGCTTGAGCACGCTTTGCTAACTCGGCCCCCGTACGCTTTGCTTGAGCTGCGCATCGGCGAGCGGTCAGCATTCGACGCGCTCCAATTGGTGAAGGCACGAGCCCTGCCCTGCAAGGTCATCATCTTGACCTCCTACGGCTCCGCGGAGTTGGCGCGCCTCGCCATCCTAGAAGGCGCGAGCGACTTCTTGACCAAGCCAGCCAGCGCCAAGCAACTTCGCGCTGCCTTCAGAGAAGAGACGTATCCCGACGTCGTGCCTGACGTCCGGCCGCTCGATGCCGTCCGGATGGCCTACGTCGAAGAGGTCATGGGGGCCTGCGGCTCCGTGACCCAGGCGGCTCATGCCTTGGGTGTCGACAGGCACTCTCTCAGGCGAATGCTGGAACGTTTCGCAGCCCGCTCCGAGTCGGGCAGCGCGATCCACCACTGGTGGTCTCGTCGCAGAGCTTGAGCCACGTCTGTAGGAGCAAAATAGATCTGAACGCGCAGTCCTTCCGCGCAGCTGGCCTCGCACCGACGTGGAAGGCGAGCCTGCCGATGGCGAGCTGCGTTGGCTTAACCTGGCAGAGCTAATCCACGGAGGCTGCTGGGCCTGAGCGCTGCGAATCCGGCTGCCGTTGCGATTCGTCGCCGAAATGGGCTGGGGCTCAAACCTGGCAGGGCAGCTTTGCGCGTGGCATCTCGCTTGCAATGGCTGACCAGCGGGGGTGTCGTTCGTGGCACACCCGTTCACCCGAGGAGGCACGATGTTCACTAACCGCTCACACGCCTGGTTCGCAAGTGCCGCACTGGCCACCCTGCTCTATACCCACTCAGACGCTGACGCCTGCGGCTGTTTTTCGCCGCCCGTGCCGCAACCTGCCGAGGTCACCCTTGCAGTGAACGTGTCCTTTCGGCAAGCGTGCGTGATCGGTCCGAAACTTCGTGGGTACCCTCGCCGTTGCGAGGCGCGAAATGGCAAGACGAGGTACGGAACAGCTGGCGGTAGTTCGACAACGACTCAATCT
>JBDKJZ010000154.1:0-10304 GCA_039796375.1 Pseudomonadota bacterium | reverse complement strand
CCTGAAGAGGGGCGCGAAGAGGAGGAGGGCGCGAATGATGAACTCGGTGTCGGAAACGACGAAAGCGAAGAGGAAACGGGAGGCTCGTCGCCCGAACCGAAGAAACGAACGTTCCTTCCAGCGTCGATCGGACTCACGGTCTTCGTCCCGGTTGGGGTCGAGAAGCTCGTAGCGGTCGTTCGTTACGCGGATTACGCGCGCCCGGAAGTCGACGATGAAGCGACTCCTGAAAGATCCGGAAAGAAGGGTCGGGCGAGGAACGCTCGCACCTGGAAGCGGGTCCCGATGCCTCCGGTGACGGAAGTTCTCGACCTCACCGATGACTCACTTTCCGGGGAGGGTATCGCCGTTCGTGACGCGCGCGGCTTACGCCTCCTCGGCCAGATCGGCGTCGTTAATGGTGTTCCCGGGGTTCCCGATGGGACGCAAGCGGTCTCGATCTTCCTCGTGAATCGACGCGCCCCCGAGTCTCAGGGATTTCGCGACGCGGCCTACGTCTTTCAAGTCGAAATCGAACTTTGCTGCGCCGCGGGGTTCTTCGGGCGCGGAGATCAGTCGAGCGAAGACTCCGACGAATCCGACGACAAGGTCGGCGATCTTCAGTACCGTAATTCTCTCGAATACGGCGTCGGTCACGGAGTCTCCGTCGAAATTCCCGAGGGCCAGGGAGAAAGCGTCACCCGCGTCCGCACGACCTGGATCCCGAACTACGAGGTGCGCCGAGTCATTGCTCGGGAAGAGCTGTCAGTGACCGTTTCGATGGAGCTCCTCGCGAACCTGACGACGCCCGAAGATGTTCTCTCCCACCTCGCGCGCCTGCCCGCCGCCTACGGCGAATGGCTCGCGAGTCGGAAGACGATCTTGGTCGGCGAAAAAGGTCGAACGCAAACCCAAGCCGAGCTTCTCCATCGCGCCGAGGCGGCGCGGCTTCGTATCGCGGAGGGGCTCGAGATCCTCGCGACCCGCGAAGACGTTCGTGACGCGTTCTGTCTGGCGAACCGCGCGATGGCGATGGCGGCGAGGAAGAAGCGTCCTCACCAAGAGCCCTCCTGGCGCCTCTTTCAGCTCGCGTTCGTACTTCTCAATCTCGCCGGACTCGCGGACCCGACCCATCCGGATCGCGAGAAGGCGGAGTTGATCTTCTTTCCAACCGGCGGAGGAAAAACGGAAGCCTACCTTGGCGTCATCGCGACGACTCTCGTCCTTCGACGCCTGCGGGCACAGGACACTCCCCATCGCGGCCTCGGCGTGGCGGTCATCCTTCGCTACACGCTCCGTCTCCTCACGCTCGATCAGCTCGGTCGCGCGGCGACCCTCATCTGCGCTCTCGAACTACTTCGGAAACAAGATCCGCGGCGCCTCGGGCCGGAACGTTTCTCGGTGGGTCTCTGGGTCGGAAGTTCTGCGACCGCTAACACCATGGCCCAGGTTCAAAAGGACGTCCTGAAGTTTCAGGCGAAAAACGGTGGAAACCCCGCACCGCTCATGAACTGTCCTTGGTGTGACGCGGAGCTCACCGCGACCAGCATCACGCTCCAGACCGATGGAAAGACGACGGCGAAAGATCCGGAACAGATCCGCGTCGCGTGCGTCAGCGACGTCTGCGAGTTCTGTGCGGCGAAGAACGTCGAAGGAATTCCCGTCCTCTTCGTCGACGAACAGGTCTATCGCGAACTCCCGAGTTTTCTCATCGGAACCGTCGACAAGTTCGCGATGATCCCCTGGCGCGGCGAAACCGGAAAACTCTTTGGAAAAGTCACCGGTCGAGTCGGCTCAAAGTTCTTCAACGCGACGGACGGCTCACTTCCGAAAGGAGCGACGCCGCTTCCGAACGGAACCCTTCCGCCGGAGCTTGTCGTACAGGACGAGTTACACCTCATCTCCGGGCCACTCGGTACGATGGTCGGGCTCTACGAAACCGCGGTCGACTATCTTTCGAGCCAGGAACTCGACGGCAAGACGGTTCGCCCGAAAGTCATCGCCGCGACTGCGACGGTCCGTCGAGCCGCCGAACAGATCCAGGCTCTTTACGGAAAGAACGCAAGCGACGTCTGCATCTTCCCGCCCCCCGGGGTCGACGCAATGGACACCTACTTCTCCCTCGTCGATCGGGAGAGCCCCGGCCGACTGTACCTTGGCGTTGCCGCTCAGGGGCGCTCGATGAAGGCGATCCTACTCCGAGTTTATCGAAGCCTCCTCGCGTCGAGCCTTCACGCCTACGACACGCCGGGGGCGCCTGAACAGACCAAAGACGCCTACACGACGGTCGCCGGCTACTTCAACAGCCTTCGAGAACTTGGAGGCATGCGTCGCATCGCAGAAGACGAGCTGATCGGACGAAGCAAGAAAGCCGAAGACTTCCATCCCCTAGATTTCAAGGGCATCCATCCCTGGTTCAAGAACCGAAAGGTGAACGGCGAGCCCGTCGAGCTGACGAGCCGCGAGAGCACTGACAAGATCAAGAAATCGAAGGATCGACTGAATCAAGCCTTTCGCACTGATGGCCACGTCGACGTTCTCCTCGCGAGCAATATGATTTCCGTCGGCGTCGATATCGACCGCCTCGGGCTCATGGTCGTCGCCGGTCAGCCGAAAACAACAGCGGAGTACATTCAGGCCTCGAGTCGCGTCGGGCGTCAAGCGGATCGCCCGGGTCTCGTCGTTACCTGCATGAACCTTCACAAGCCCCGGGACCGTTCACACTACGAACACTTCGCTCACTACCATCAGAGCTTCTATCGAAACGTCGAAGCGACGAGCGTGACCCCGTTCTCGGGCCCGGCCCTGGATCGCGGTCTCGCGGGAACGCTCGTCGCAATGGCGCGCTTCACAACGCCCGAAATGACCCCCGCAGGAGGGGCGATGAACGTCGCAAATCACAAGCTGAAGCTAGAGAAGATCCTCGACGTTCTCGGCAAGCGTGCCGGAAAACAGCCTGGGAAAGACCGAAAACAAGAAGCGGAACTCGTCAGTCAGGTACGCGGCCGCGCGCGGAACCTCCTCGAAACCTGGGAAAACATTACGCGCTCTACAGAAGCGGAGCCGGTCAAGCGCCGCTATTCCCGATTCGACAAGGACAAGTCCACCGGCGGACCGACTCTGCTTTATCAAGCGCTTGACGAAAATGCCCCGGAACGAAACTCCCCGGAAGGGCGCTTCTGCGCACCGACCTCGATGCGCGATGTCGAAGCGACTGCTCATCTCTGGGTGACGAAGGCGCTTGGTCCGTTTGAAAGTCCTGGCTCCCAAGGGAACAGCTAATGGCAACGAAAAAAACGAACTCTCAGGCCCGGCCCCCCGAAGGACGAATTCGTCTGAGTCAGCTTGTGACAACCTTCGGCCCGGGGGCGATGGTCGACCTCCTCGATCATGCCGTACTCATCGGAGGCCTCGACTACTGGCGCTACGATCCGAAATCGCCGCGTCCGGCGATCGCAGAACCACGGCTCCGAGAAGCGGTCTATCCACGGCTCAAGGCGCTCGGCCAAAACCTCGCTCAAGGCGCAGCGTTCCTCGCGGGTCCCGCCGGAGGCGAAGAATCGGCAGGCCCCTGGAACGGGATCCAGGTCGCCGAGTTTCCCGCATGGTTCGTGTGTCAGGGTTGCAACGCCCTTTCCCATAGAAGAAGCCTCGAACAGAAGAGCGGACGCTACCGCCATCAGTGTTCACGTACGAAGACGAGTCCCTGCGTTCCAGTACGCTTCGTCGCGACCTGCAAAGACGGCCACCTCGAGGAGTTTCCCTGGAACTGGTTCGTTCACAAGGCCGGTGCACGCTGCGATGGGTCGGCGCTCTACATGTTCGAAGGGACCACGGGCGACTTTTCAGAAATCACCGTGAAGTGCGATGCGTGCAGCGCGACCCGTAAGCTCTCGGAAGCACGCGGTGAAAACGTTCTATCGAAGTGCCGAGGCCAGCGTCCTTGGCTCGGAAGTCACGCCACGGTTCCGTGCGAGCATCACGTCGAGATGCTCTCGCGCACCGCGAGTAACGCCTATTTCGCCCAGACGGTGAGCGCGCTGTCGATTCCGGAAAAGGATCGCGAGCTCCAAAAGGCGGTGGCTTCGCCGGCCCTCTGGGAGACTCTGAAAAAGGCGACCGAGCCCGAGAGGGTCAAAATGCTCCGGGGGATGGTCGACACGATCAACGTCAAGCTCGCCGCGAACACCGGAAAGAACGCGAGCGATTTTTCCGATCAGGAGATCGCCGACGCCGTTCGCACGATTCACGAAGGAAACGACGCGCCGCGCGAAAAGATCCGCACAGCCGAGTTCAAAGAGTTTCTCACCGCTAAGAACGAGCTTCCCGGAGAGATCCCGCCCGAAAACAAAGACTTCTTTGCCTCGCGCCTCGTCCCCGCGAGACCCCTATCTTCTCCGCTCGTCGATATCACCCTCGTCAAGAAGCTTCGCCGAGTCACGACTCAGATAGGCTTCACGCGGCTCAGCGCCCCGACGAGCGATCTTCAAGGCGACTACTCGGAGAAATCGAAACTTTCAGCGCTCTCCTTGAGCGAGGACTGGCTCCCAGCAACGGAGATTTTCGGGGAAGGCGTACTCCTCCGCTTCGACGAAGCGAAGGTGAAGGAGTGGGAAGAACGCCCGGCCGTCGTTGCCCGAGCCAAGGGGCTCCTTCAGGGTTACCTCGACAATTTCGGAAAAAGTGCAGACCCGTCTCAGTTCCCCGGGGCGCGCTACTACCTTCTTCATTCCCTCTCCCACCTGCTGATGAACGCGATGGCTCTCGAATGCGGCTATGCGGCATCGTCCCTCGCGGAGCGTATTTACTGCGCGCCGGCGACTGACCCGATGCCGATGGCGGGGATCTTGATCCTGACGGGTTCCGCCGGCTCCGAGGGCACCCTCGGGGGACTCATCGAACAGGGACGACGCATCGAGGAACATCTTCGCCGGGCCTTCCGCCTCGGACGCCTCTGCTCAAATGATCCGGTCTGCGCGAGTCACAGGCTCGAGCACGGAAAACACGACCCGACCGAGAGGTTCCTTGAGGGAGCCGCCTGTCACGGGTGCCTCTACATCGCAGAGCCCTCCTGCGAACGTTTCAACAACTACCTTGATCGGGCTTTCGTCGTACCGACAATGGGGAACGACCCGAGCCTCGCTTTCCTGGATGGGAAGCTCGTCTAGGTCCTAAGTATGTCGAACGACGGTGACTTCAGCGACGAGACCTCGGGGCTCACAGACGTTTCGACGAACGATCTAAGACAGCTCTCGGCGGTCATTTCGAACGGACAACTCCGTCTCCCCCTCTCGCTCCATTCGCTCGCATTCATCGGCCTCGGGCACCTCGGCTCCCCACTCTCGCCTTTTTCAGGCCTTGAGGCGAACGCGCTCCTCGGCGTCATTCGCGCCATCCTCGCCGAGCGACGGAGAGCCGGCCAGACTCGTCTCGAGCTCGTCTGGTCCGGGACGGATTCGGGCCCGAGCTACGCTCGTTACACGCGTATCGTCGTCCCCGAACTCATCGATCGAGCGCAGCATCAGATCACCATCGCCGGATATAGCTTTGACCAGGGTGCCGGGATCTTCGACCGTCTGAACGAGGCGATGCACAAGCGAGGAGTCTCGGCCCGACTCTTTCTCGATATCGAACAGCTCGGACAACGACTCGGACAACAGCTCCGTAAGGAGAAGAGTCGCTTACTGCCCCTTCTGTCCGCTCGTCAGGAAGGCTCCGCAGCCTACGCGCGCGCAGTTCTCAGCCTCTTTCGCGAGCTTCACTGGACCTTCCCGACTGCGGCGCCCCCTCTCTACTACGACCCGCGGACCGCCGACGCCCGATCCTTCGCGAGTCTCCATGCGAAGTGCCTGATCGTCGATCACGAGCATGTCCTCATCACGTCGGCGAATTTCACGGGGCGTGGCCAAGACCGAAACATCGAGGTTGGCATCGTCGCTCACGACAAAGGTTACGCTGGCTCCCTGGAGCAGCAGTGGAACAACCTCGTCGAGTCGGGGGATGTTCTGACCGGTTAGGCGTCAGAGGGTCACGCTGTCGTAGCAGCGAATCACCGCCGCCTGCGGCCGACTGCACACGGACCGCTGACGGCGCCTCTTGCCCACCCTAGGCTAGCCCATCCACGCGCGTCTCTAACTAAGACCACGACTCAAGCGTCACGCACTGCAAACCGAGCTGCTCCGCCTGCTTCAACAGGCGCGGCAAGGCCTCCACGCTTGCGGGCGTGCGATCGCCGCGCTCTGCAGCGTCGTGGAGGAGGATCACGGCTCCGTCGCGTAGCCCCTGGCCCACGCGCTCGACGATCTGCTCGGCAGTGGCGCCCCGCAGCCCATCGCGTCCTCGCACGGACCACCCGACTAGGCGCACCTGAGCGCGCTTCGCTCCGCTCGCGGTGCGCGGGCTGATCTGTCCAATCGGCGGACGAAAGAGCGTCACCGTACGACCCGATTGGACCCGCAGGATCTCTTGGCAACGAAGGATGTCCTCCGAAACCCGCCGAACCGACTTGAACGCATAGCTGTATTCGTGGTCGTAGCTGTGGATCCCAAGCGAGTGCCCGGCGTCCGTAATCGCGCGGACTAAGTCGGGGTGCTGCTCGGCTTTTTTGCCGATGACAAAAAACGTCGCGAGCGCGTTGTGTTCTTTCAAGATCGCCAACACTTGGGGCGTCGTTTCGGGATCGGGGCCGTCGTCAAAGGTAAACGCGACCCCGTGGCACCCCTCCGGAGCGCACCACAGTACGTCGGCGAACATTTCGAGGCGCGGGTTTAAGACCCCCCAAAAAACCAAGGCCGTTATCCACACCAGCAGTGCGAACGCCCAATAACCCGGCAACGGCTCAAAAAATGCGAGCCTGACTACGAGCGCGAGGGCCGCAAACGTCGACAGCCAAAGCACGAGCCGCGCGATGGGCACAGCTCAGCTCTCAGTCGGGACCGGGGCGCAGCGCGTCACTTTCGACGTCGCCCGGAGCAGGGCTTCAAAGAGCCCGGTGGTGAGCAGCGCCGCGAACGGAAACGCGACGAACGGACTGTGACCGGTCGTGACGTACGAACCCAGTGGCAACGTGATTAGCGCCGGGCCACGCAGCACCCAGAGCCCCAAGACACCGACGACCACACCGAGCGCGACCCGCACGGGCCAGCGCCCAACGAGGCCCCGCGTCTCCGGCGGGAATCGTAGCAAGGCTGCGCTGAGCGCCGCGACGTAGGCGGTAGAGGCATAACCGACCGCGTTGTCCACGAAAGCTGCCCCGAAACTCAGGTGCACGGCCAGCGCAGCGCACAAGCTGAAACCCAGGGCAAAGCTGAAACGTGGAAACACGGCGCAGGTTCTAGGCGGATCGCTACAGCTAGGCAAGCCCCGCAGGGCCGTGTAACACAGCCCCGCCCGTGCTGTTCAACACCCTGGCATACGCGAAGTTCTTCGCGATCGTGTTCCTGGTCAGCTGGCTACTGGTGCGCCGAGCTTCGGTGATTTGGCTGCCGTGGATCGCCGCCTGTAGCTATTGGCTGCTGGCAGGTCCGCTCGGGCAGCTCTCCCAGCCCGGCTCGAGCTCGCGGTTATTGAGCGGTGGCGCGCTGCTCCTCATTGCGGGCGCGCTCACGCGCTGGCTCTCGCGGCAGAATGAGCTGCAAAACGGTCACCACACGGAGACCGCTCCGAGCTGGCGCCTGCTCGCGGTCAGTTGTTTGACGAGCTTCGGGGCGCTGGCGTGTTTTTGCCGAGAACAAACTCAGCATGATTTGCTCACGCTGAGCCTGAGCGGTCTGGGGATGAAGCTCCCGGAGGCGCTGACTGCGTACTCGTCGTCCCTCATCGGTCAGGCGCTCGCCGCGCTTTTGGTCGGGGGCGCCGGGTTTCTGCTGCTCGGTACGCGCCGCATTCGGCTACTGTTCATTCTTGGCGCCAGCTATGTGTTCTACGCTCACTGGGATTGGCGCTTTCTTCCGCTCATTTTTGCTTCGTCCAGCGTCGACTACTGGCTCGGCCTGAAGATCGAAGAGGCCCAGAGTGACCTGAGTCGCAAGCGCTGGTTGCTCGCGACAGTGCTCTTGAACCTGGGTGTGCTCGCCTGCTTCAAGTACCTGAATTTCGGCATCGACACCGCCAAGCTTGCTCTGGACGCGCTCGGCGTCGCCGTTCCGGAGACCACCCTGCGCATCGCGCTGCCGATCGGCATCAGCTTCTTCACCTTCGAGTCGATGAGCTACGTGATCGACGTCTACCGCCGTGAGCTCCCGGCGCATCGCAGTTACCTCGAGTACCTGAGCTTCGTGGCGTTTTTTCCGCACCTGGTGGCGGGCCCTATCGTGCGCCCACGCGACCTGTTGCCTCAGCTCGGCGGCGCTCCGCGGTTCAGCGCGGCGATGGGCAGCGAGGGTCTGTTTTTGGTCGCTTGGGGCCTGCTGAAGAAGGTCGCGATTGGCGACTACCTCGCCGTGAACTTGGTCGACCGCGTCTTCGACCAGCCGATCCAATACTCATCGCTCGAGTGTTATTCGGCGATGGTGGGCTACGCGCTGCAAATTTACTGCGACTTCTCAGGTTACACGGACGTCGCGATTGGCTCAGCGCTGCTCTTGGGTGTGCGCTTTCCGCTCAACTTTAACGCGCCGTACAAGGCTGCCGACATCCAAGACTTTTGGCGGCGCTGGCACATCTCGCTCTCGACTTGGCTGCGCGACTACTTGTACTTGCCGCTTGGTGGCAATCGCAAAGGCCCCGTCCGTACCTACGTCAACCTGTTGCTCACGATGTTGCTGGGGGGCTTGTGGCACGGCGCCAATTGGACATTTGTGGTTTGGGGTGGACTCCACGGCGCGGGTCTAGCGGTTCACCGACTCATTTCCCGACGGCAACCCGCCAACGCTGTTCGAGCAACAAACAGCGTCGCCCGCACTAACACCCATGAAGTTGTTAACCAAGAAACTGCGCGGGGTGACCGCTCGGCGCTGCGCTACTGGCTCGGGGTCGCCGTCACCTTTCACTTCGTGTGTTTCGCGTGGATCTTCTTCCGAGCGCCGAGCTTCGGGCAAGCGCGCATCTTTTTGAGCCAGCTCGGACAACTGACGACCTATCATCCGAACCTGCACCCGCCTGTGCTCGTCGCGCTCGCGCTTGGGCTGCTCACCCACTTTGCGCCTGAGCAACTGTATCACCGGCTCAAGCGCTGGTTCATCGCTTTACCGAGCCTTGCGCAGGGGCTCCTGCTGTGCGTCGCCGCCCTGATCTTGCGCGAAATGCTCAGCGCCGAAGCGGTGCCGTTTGTGTATTTCCAGTTTTGACCCTTGGCCCAGAGTGGCACAACTTGGGCTCGCTGGCACACCCCGACGTCCGGGACGCCGTCTAGCCAAACGGGGCAAAACGAGGCAGAAAAGCGTCGATCCGGCGCGGGCCGAGCTTGGCATGGGGCATGCTGAAGGGTGGTGTATGACTTTCTCGAACCGGTTGCCTCCCCTGCTCTTGGCGTCCGCCGTTGGCCTGTTCTTGCCGCTCTTTGCGCTTGAACACCAGGCGTCAGCTTGTGGAGCCACCACCGAGTTGCCTCCACCGGGCTACGTCAGCGTAGCGAACCCGAGTCCCGCGGATGGCGCCAAGGGCGTCCCGATCGATGCAGCCGTCGGGGTTGAGATCCTCCTGAACAGCGGCGCATTCGCCGCTGACCCATCCCTGATACTCAGGGACCTCGCCACCGGCGAAGCGGTTCCGGGAACGGTCGGCTCCGCCTACTTTCAATCACCCATGCTGCGCTTCAAGCCAAGTGAGCGGCTTACGCCCAACCACGAGTACGCGATCGAGGTCGCGGTAACGCAGACACTCAAGCGACCCGCCGACGCGAAGGGCGTCGAAGAGCTGCGCACTACGTTCACAACAGGCGACTCTGCCGCACCGGCGCTTAAGGTAGTCGGCATGCTGGAGGTCGCGCTTGAAGCCGCCGAATCCCCCGTCTACGGCAGCTGCTTTTGCGGCAGTTGCGTTCCCGCAGGCACCGTGTCGACCACGTCTGCCCAGCTGAGTTTGCCAGGGGTCACCGGGGGTGATGCTTCCCACGGCTATCAGTTGCGCGTTGTAGTGACTGCTGACGTGCCCTTCGAGTTCGAGCAAGTCGCAACGCCCAAAGGCGCTGACGCGGGATCGCCCGACGAAGTCCAACTTGAATTTCTCGAGCTAGTCGGGGAGAAGCCCGGAACCCAAGCGAGCATCGGACCGCTCCACCGCGGCAGGGAATACTCGCCTTGCTTCGCAATTGAAGCGACGGACTTCTTCGGAAACACCGCCATCGGCGAGCCTTTATGCATCAAAGACCGTGTCCCCCTAGTCGG
>JBDKJZ010000153.1:0-10315 GCA_039796375.1 Pseudomonadota bacterium | reverse complement strand
GCCTTGAAACAGCAAGTCATCGAACGGGGCCTGTCCCAGCGTTTTGTATTCACTGGCGCGCTCCCATACGCGGAGATGCCTGGGGCTCTAGCCGCGGCTGATATTTGCATTGCGCCGTTCGATCCCTGCAAGCACCCACCCTCCGCGGGAGCGGGCTATCAGCTGGATCCGCTCAAGCTCTTTGAGTACCTGGCGCTCCAGAAGCCAGTCGTCTCAATTCAGGCAGAGAACATCGAGCGACTGTTTCGCCATGAACAAGATATGCTGCTCGTCCCTCCACGAGATCCTGGGGCGCTGAACGCAGCGCTTTGCCGACTGGCAGCGGACCCGCAGCTTGCCAAGCGGCTGGCAACATCCGGGGAAGCTAAAGTTCGTCAGAACCACACTTGGGCCTCCCACGCCGACCATCTCGTGCGCTTGTTCGAGGAGATGCTCGGGGAGTAGCGCGCAGAAGCGCACTAGACGGCCCGGCGCCAGTTCACTTACGTCGAAAACCTAGGCTGCTCATTTTCCGTGCTGGGAGCACGGCCGTCGCCGGTATTTCGCCAGAACGCCAAAGCCAGCAGCGAGCCCACCAGGCCGTGACGACCGCCCTGGTCACGTTGTTCCTGAAGCATCTTCTCCAGCAGTGGTGGCGGAATCAGTTCCTGGAGAGATCCACGGTGGTCCAAAAGCCAGTCCAGAATGCGCGAGCTGCGGAACCAGGCTGCGTAGTCGGCGTAGGGAACGTCGCGGCGCTGCGCCATGTGCAGCCACCAGAAAGCCGGTGCCTTTTCGGGCACGCGTGCGTAGCGGCTTCCCTCGGGAAAGTTCATCAATTTCGGTGCATTTTTTTGGATACAGTAGCGGTGCCAGTTTGACCCCAAACGAATTCTGCGGGGAAGTCCGCGCGCGGCTGTCGCCCAGTCGGTGTCAACAAATGGCATGCGCGGTGACGTGGAGTGCGCGTACAGCTGGTACCCCAGCCCCTGAAACCCCCGTGGCCGTTCCTGCAGGGTGAATCGATCCAGCCCATCGAGAAAAGCGCCAACAGACCGCTGGGCCATTCGGGTCGCTCGGTCGCGATGCGCCGCTCGAACCAACTGCGCGCCGAGCGCGCCGCTCATGGCGGAGACCTCGTTCGATCGAAACGGATGTGAAGGCAGCGCAATTCGCCAGTACAGCTCGTGGGTGCGCCCACCGGGCAGCGGCGCCAGCGCGTGCACCACCGAGCCGATACGAAGTCGCTGGGTACGGGCAAATTCGCCGGCATTCCCCACGTAGAGCAGCTGATCGCGGCCGAATCCGGATTTCAGCGGGTAGAGCAGCGTATGCCAGTGGTGCGCCGCCTTGCTGCCGCCCGTCAGGCGCACCGCAAGGTCACCCACCTGCAGGTAGTCGTCCACGTCCAGAGCCACGTGCACGAAGTTGAGGCCCAGCTGGTCGGCGATGCTGCGCGGAATCTCGACGTCGTGCGCGCCATTCTGGCCACCGGACAGCAGGGCAGGGCGTGCGCCCAGCTTCAGCAGAGCGGAAAGCACCACGCGAGCGTCCAACCCACCGCTCATGGAGACGGCGGGGGCTTCATTGAGCCAGCGCCCGACGCTCCGGTTGAACGCCTCGACCGCTTCATCTGCGGTGTGGGGGCGAATGGGGTGAATGACGTCGTAGTCGCGCTGCTGGATATCTACGTTCCCCGCGCGGGCGTGCACCACGCTGGCGATGGGCACCCGGACCACGCGCGGGTGCATGGAGTCCTCGCCCATCGCGTGGCCGTAGCTAAAAAAGTCGCCAACGGCCCGCCAGTTCCATTCGAACGGCAACCCCGCCCGATCCATGACTTCGCGCACGGTTGGACCGTGGACCAGCTTCCGAGCGACTACCGCGTAGTACCACGGCACGAATCCGTGGTCGGACGAAACCAGCCACGTCTGGCCGCTGGTCGCGTGCTCCACGGCGATCACGTACTCACCTGCTGGATGGCCTAGGGCCTCGATCCCGCCGGCGACAACACGCGCCAGCACTTCGTCCGGGCGGAGCGCACAGAACCCTCCCACGAGCACGGTCCAGCCGCTGCCGACTGCCATGAGGGCTGGAAGCAGCGCAGGCGATTTCGATGGGGATGGGGACAGGTCAGAGGGCATGGCAGCTCCGCGGATGCGACGCCTGCCTATCGCCGCCGGCCCGAGCGTGCAACTTCCAGTCGCGGGCTGTGACACAAGATATTCGAAACACGCCTAACCCGGCCAAGTGAAATCTCGGCTTGACGGATCGTGTCTGTGAGTGCGTGAGGCATGAAAAAAGGCAGGGGTTTCCTGCCTTTTTGGTGGAGCCGAGGGGGATCGAACCCCTGACCTCAAGACTGCCAGTCTAGCGCTCTCCCAGCTGAGCTACGGCCCCGAAAGAGGACGCTCCCTTAACCGAGCGTCTACCAAAAGGCGAGAGATTTGTCGCGGAGCGCGGACTTTCGGCTCAAACCCTGGGGGGGACCCACGTGCGAGTCAGGCCGAATTGAGCACCGGACTCAGCAATGGGCCTCGGGGGTCACTAGAGCGACTCGAACTCTCGCCCCGAAACCGCGAGGATGCTAACACCCCTCCGCGTCAGAGCATGTCCACACAGCAGCAACGATATCGGGTCATTGAGCGCGTCGCATCAGGCGGCATGGCGGAGGTCTTTCGCGCCGAGAGTGCGGGGCTTGAGGGTTTCAAGAAGACAGTCGCGATCAAGCGCGTCTTGCCTCACCTGTCAGAAAAGAAGCAGTTCATCGGGATGTTTCTCGATGAGGCTCGGCTAAGCGCTCATCTCAGCCACTCGAACTGTGTTCAGGTGTTCGACATTGGCGTCGGCGACAACACCTACTTCATCGTGATGGAGTTCGTGGACGGCTCCGATCTCAAGGCCATCGTCGAGTTCTTGGAGGCCAAGCGCCAGCGCATTCCAGTGTCCGCGGCGATCCACATTTGCTGCCGCATTTGTGAGGGACTTGCCTACGCCCACGAGGCGCGGGATGAACGGGGGCGCTTGCTGGGGATCGTACATCGCGACATCTCGCCGCCGAACGTCCTGATCACTCGACATGGCGAGGTTAAGGTCGTGGACTTCGGGCTTGCCAAAGCCAACTCGCAGCTTGAGCACAGCCAGCCTGGCATCATCAAGGGTAAGTTTGGATACCTGTCACCGGAAGCGGCCCTAGGCGAATCCGTCGACCTGCGCACGGATATTTTTGCGGTCGGAATCATCCTATGGGAGCTACTGACCGGCAGACGTTTGTTCTTTGGGGAGAGCGATCTGGCGACAGTTCGTTTGGTCCAGGCGGCGAAGATCCCGCAGGCGAAGAAGTTCAACCCCGACGTCCCCGACGAGCTAGAAGTGGTCCTCGCCAAGGCCCTGGCTCGCGATCCGGTCGATCGCTATCAGTCTGCGCGTGACCTCGCGACCGATTTGACGAACCTTCTCTTCGCGATGGGTCAACCCGTCTCCGCGTTTGATGTTGCGACGCTGGTTGAGGAAGTGGTCAGCGAGCGCAACAAGAAGCGCGTCCAAGGTAAGGTGTCGATCATTGGCAGCCTGATCGAGGACGCGATGATGGAGTTCACGTCGTTAAAACCGGGCGTGAGCGCGAACATCAAGACGCTTCATTCGGCGACGAGCTCACTCGCGGCGCAGCCGTTGGACGCACTTGAAGACGTCAAAGATTGGCCGAGTGACTTTGGACTGTCAGCGCCGGCTCCACCGGCGGATGACGCGCACGGAAACTATTCCGCGGGAAACCTCGCGGCGCTTGAGGAGGACACCCCGAGCCCCCCACCTCGCTCTGCCGCTAAGCGCGGGGACGCAGGGGGACTCGCGTCGCGGCGCGAACCGGCTCCCCCGACGCAGCGACGTAAGAGCGAGGCTCCCACAACGGCTGTCCCCGACAAGAAGTCTTCTGGCGGGGCAGTGACCCTGGTCCTGGTTCTGGTCACTCTGGCAGGGGCGGCGGGCGCTTACTTCGCCGGCCTGATTCAGTAACGCCCTCAACACAGCGAGCGGCGCTCGGATGGCCCCTAAATGACCAACACCGCGCGTAGGCACGGTGTTGGGACTGGGGTCAGCCGGTGTGCTGACCCTCTGGAACTACGATGCGATCAAGCTTTGGTGTCGTCACCGCCGTCGGCAGCGTCGTCGTCGGCAGCGCCGTCGTCGTCATCGTCATCGTCATCGTCATCGTCGTCATCGTCCGGTTCATGCAACGCATCATCGGATTCTTCTTCGATGGGCTCATCTTCCACTGGTCCTGTTTCGCCGGCCTCTTCTCGCCGCTTCTGGGCTGCGGCTTTGAGGCTCGCCAATCGCTGCAGGATCTGCGGCTTCGGAGCGATCATCATGCTCATCGTGCGGCCCTCCATCTGAGGGCGCTGTTCGATGTTGGAGATGTCGACCACGTTTTCCATCAGCCAATCGAGCTGCTGCTTCGCGATCTCGGGATGGGTAATCTCACGACCCCGAAAACGCACGGTGAATTTCACCTTATTGGCGGCTTCAACAAAGCGTCGCGCGGCGCGCAACTTGAAGTTCAGGTCGTGGTCGTCCGTCTTCGGACGAAGCTTAATTTCTTTCAGCTCGACGACCGTCTGCTTCTTCTTGGCCTCGTTGGCTCGCTTCTTTTCCTCATACTTGAACTTGCCGTAGTCCAAGATCTTGCAGACAGGCGGATTGCTCTTGGGGTTCACTTCCACCAAGTCCAGCCCGCGCTCTTCTGCTTTGCGTAGCGCCTCCTGCGTCGAGAGCACGCCGAGCATCGTCCCATCTTCGAGCACAACCCGCACCTCCGGTACGCGGATCCGGTGGTTTACTCGGATCTGCGGGCCTCGCGTGTCGCGAAAGTTCCTTCGTGCCATTGCCATGTTTAGGCTCGTTCCTCCTTATAGGGTCGCGCTACGCACGACGAAACCATGGTCCCATGCACATCATCACGCTGATACCGGGCTCCCAAAGGAGCGGCATCTACCGGGCGCACGGACCTCATATCTGTCGACTCATCGCGGCGGTCTGATTGAGCGCAGCCTTAAGGTCGGCTGCCGTCACAATAGCAAACCCACCCCTCGCTGGCCCCGTAATCTTCGAGTAGGCCGTACCCATACGGGTGCGAGTGGTAGGCGCGGGCAGGATTGAACTGCCGACCCCTACAGTGTCAATGTAGTGCTCTACCACTGAGCTACGCGCCTGAATCGTCGTGAACAGGCCCAGCGCTTTACGACGCTCAGCGAACGGTGTCAAGCGACTCTCCGGAGTCGGCTTCGCTGCCAGAGCGTTTGGGTTGCGCGCCCCAAACAAAGCGGCTATCAGGGCCGCCCTTGGAGTCTCCGTTGATGCGTCCAGTCCTAGCATTTCAGGCCGTCCCCCCCGCAGCCGAGGGGCAGGTGGCCACTCAGGCAGCCGCTCCGGCAGCCGAGCCGGGCGCGGCCGCGCCCCCTGAACAGGGGCTCTTCGGTGGACCGATGATGATGGTCCTGATGTTCGTCCCGCTGATATTGCTGCTGTTTTGGCAGTCGCGGTCGCAGGCGAAGAAGCAGGAAACGTTGGTGAGCTCCCTCAAGAAGGGAGACCGCGTGCTGACCACTAGTGGACTCGTCGGGCGCTTGCTCGAGGTCGACAAGCGCTACGCCAAGCTTGAACTCGCGCCTCAGGTTCGCGTGCAAGTGCTGAGGTCGAGCTTGGCCGGTCGAGATCAAGACGATACGCCCAGCGACAGCTCCAAAGATAACGCCAAGGACAGCAAGGATACGTCCGGCAAGGACGATAAGTAACGTGGCCCATCAGTACCTAGCCTATGCATTTACCGCCGCGGCCCTGCTGCTTGGCGGTTGGGGATACACGAACCGGGCACGCCGGACTGCGCTGTGGGCGGCTGCGCTCGCCGCGGTTTGCGCTGCAGCCAGCGCGTACGGCGACAGTTTTTGGTCTGCTGTGGTCTTCGGGACGCTTGCGCTTTGGGGCACCATCGGCGGGCTCAACATCGCGGACAACAGCTGGCGGATGAGGGGCGGCTTGATCGCGTCAGTGTTCATCATCGGCCTCGTCACTCTCTGGCCGACGCTCTCAGCGATGAGTGGCGGGAAGATTCCGCTGCCAGAGCTAGTGAAGGACCGCGTTGCCTTCAAGCTGGTTGCGGGACTTGATTTGCGGGGTGGGTTGCGGCTCGTCTATACCGTCGACGTCGCGGAGGCTATCCGCGACCGCCGCGATCGTCGCTACGAAAATATGCGGGTTGAGCTCGCGAAGATTTTCGATTTGCACGAGGGCGACGAGGTCCCGGACGAGAAGGTATACGTGCAGCTGCGCGAGAAGGTCGACCTGCAGCCGAGTCCGACAGAGTCCAATGTCATCTCGCTCAAGCTGAAGGACGGGGTCGACGTTGCGAAAGTCGATGCCAAGTTCCTGGACCAGTTTTCGGGAGACCTCGGTTTCTCTAGGTCCGATGACCAGCGTCAGTACACCTTCCGCTTGAAGGAAGATTCGGAGTCCGAGCTTCGGCAAACGGCAGTCGCCCAAGCGAAGGAAATCATCCTGCGGCGCGTTGACGAGTTGGGTCTGCGCGAAGCCTCGGTTTCGACACGCGACGAAGACATCATCGTCGAGGTGCCGGGTCAGGATGAATCCACGTTCAACGAGATCCGTGAGATCATCAGCCAGACCGCCAGTCTTGAGTTCAAGCTGCTCGACGACGACACCGACTTTTTCGGTGCGATGCAGCGGGATCAGGACCTCCAGCTACCGGAGGGAATCAGCTTGCAGGCTGAGACGGTGAGCGTCGGAGAAGACGCGGACGGCGACATTCAGAAGAAGCAGACGAGCTACGCGCATATCGAGGCGAAAAAGGACGAGGCGCTCAAGGCCACCCTCGCACGTTTCAAGCAATGGACCGCTACCCTCCAAATGCCTCCCGATCGGGAGTTGGGGTTCGAGCTGGTCCGGTCCATCGACCCGGACACCAATGTTGAGAGCGAGACCGGCTGGAGGACTTACCTTCTCAAGAGCCGCGCGGAGATCACGGGTGACATGATCCGTGACGCCCAGGCCGTTCCTGACACAGGTACTAGCAGCCTTGGAGGCTGGTACGTCTCGCTCAACTTCACGGACGCGGGCGGCTCGATTTTCGAGCGGATCACTGGGGCAAACATCAAGCGCAGGTTCGCGATTATTCTCGATGAGCGTATCGAAAGTGCGCCCGTGATTCAGGGTAGAATTCCCGGCGGACGCGCCTCCATCACCATGGGGTCTGGCGATCCGGCGCAACAGCTAGCTGACTCGAGAAAGCTGGAGATGGTGCTGCGGTCCGGAGCGCTGCCAGCGCCTATTACGCCGTCCAATGAGCAGCATATCGGCCCGTCCTTGGGCGAAGCGTCCATTAACTTAGCGGTTAAGGGCGCGCTGTTTAGCTCGATTATCGTGCTCGCGTTCATGTACCTCTACTACCGGGGCGCCGGCATCATTGCGAACCTCGCAGTGCTCTTCAACCTGCTCATGCAGATGGCAGTGCTCGCGACGTTCAATGCGTCGATGACCTTGCCGGGTATCGCTGGCCTCGCGCTGACCATCGGTATGGGTGTGGATGCAAACGTGCTGATCAATGAGCGTATCCGTGAGGAGATTCGCGAGGGTAAGAGCGCGCGTGCCGCCGTTGAGATCGGGTTCAACAGGGCGTTTAGCGCAATCGTGGACGGCCACGTGACGACCTTGATCTCAGCAATCGTGCTGGCTCAGTTCGGTACCGGTCCTATTAAGGGGTTCGCGGTGACCCTGATGGTCGGCGTGACGACGAGCATCTTTACCGGCGTTGTTGTCTCACGCTGGTTGTTTGACTTCTGGATCCGCAATATGGACCGGAACGCCAAGCTGAACATGGGCTGAGGGAGAACAAAGGCTACCATGCAATTTTTTCCAATCGGCAAGATCTACAACTTTAACGCCCAACGCACCCTCTTCGGCTGGATCAGTGTGTTTCTGGTCGTGGCCTCAGTTGTGAGCGTGTTTATTCCAGGGCCCCAGATGGGCACCGACTTCAAGGGGGGCACTGAAATAGAGGTGGCCTTCAAGCAGGCCGTTTCGGAAGAAGCGGTGCGCAGCGCCATCGAGGCCGCTGGGTTTTCCAGCCCGGACCTCCTCCGCGTTAACAGCGGCGATCACGCGCATCACTTGCTGATCCGCGTGAAGGAGGTCTCAACTATCGAAGCGGCCGACGCTCGCAAGATTGAGGCGGCGCTTTGTTTCGCGGACCAGCTGGATACCGCAAAGTGTCCCGAGGACAAACGCCCCACGGAGGTCAAGTTCAGCCCCGGGGGCGATAAGATTACGGTGCGCTATCGCAGCGAACCTGATCTGGCAGCCATCAAGGGACAGCTCGCCGATGGCGTAGGCGGAGTCTCACTCCGCGAGGGTGACAACAACCCGTCGCTCCAGAACGCGCGAGACAACAGGGTGGAAATCCTGCTCAAGAGCAAAGGCGGCCAACTGATGGCGGGCCTGATGAAGGCGCTCGGTCCGGACACCGTCCCGGAGACGGCGTTGCGCGTCGAATGGGTCGGGCCCAAAGCGGGTGCATTGCTTCGCGATGCAGCGCTGAAGAGCATCGCGGTCACGCTGATCTTCATCATGATCTACATTGCGGTGCGCTTCGACCTGCGCTTCGCCCCAGGGGCGGTGTTGTCGTTGGTCCACGATGCAGTTGCCACCCTTGGCGTGCTGATCTTTCTCGGCCGAGAGATCAACCTGACAACTGTGGCGGCGCTGCTCACGATTGTCGGGTATTCGGTGACCGATACAGTCGTTGTGTACGACCGGGTGCGTGAAAATTTCAGCCGCCTTCGAGGCGCTACTTTCGACCGCATCATCAACGTGAGCCTGAGCGAAATGCTGAGCCGTACGGTGCTCACCTCAGGCACGACGATCCTCAGCTTGACGTGCCTACTGATCTGGGGAACCGGTGCGCTGAAAGACTTCGCTTTCACGCTCATCATCGGCATCATCCTCGGAAACTACTCGTCGATTTATGTCGCGTTGCCGCTGACGCACTGGCTGGACACGCGGTTCTTCGCGAAGTTCGCTCCGAAAAAGGCGAAGTCGGTTGGGGCTAAAAAGGCCGAAGCCGTCGTCTGAGGAAGAGACGCCGCCCCACCGAAACAAGGGGCGGCAGTTCTGTAACCCTCATGGCAGGCCGTAGATCCGCTGCCACGGGCGCTATGCCCACCTGGCCAGAGCGGGTATGTTGGGGCCTGTGAGCGTCGCGTTGAATCCCCACCTGCCACGAACAGGGACCGCTGAAGAGACTCCCAGCGCGATGCTTCGTACGGCATTAGTCGCGGAGTGGGTGGTTTCACGCACTGGGATGTTGCCCGGTGAGCTAACCGGTTTTCTGGACCCGCGCTTGAAGGACCTGACGGACCCTGACGGCATGCTCGACCGCGATGTAGCCGCGAGGCGCTTGGCCAAGGCGATTTCTGCCGGTGAGCGTGTCGTGGTTTTCGGTGACTACGACTGTGACGGCATCACCTCCACTGCGATTCTCACCGAGTGCCTCAGGGAACTGGCGAGGGTCCTCAAGACGGAGGTTCGCGTCATCCCGCAGCTCGCCAATCGCTTCGATGGCGGCTATGGCGTCTCCGAAGCGGCGACCGCTCGGATAATCGCCGCCAAGCCGCACCTCCTGGTCACCTGTGATTGTGGCTCCTCCGACCACCCGAGCCTACGTCGCATTCGGGCGGCGGGTATCGAGACTGTGGTGATTGACCACCATCTCGTTCCAGACGAACCGCTCCCCGTGTTAGCCTTCCTGAACCCGCACCGACCCGAGTGTGGCTTTAGATACAAGGGGCTCGCTTCCTGCGGACTTGTGCTGTCACTGGCAGCAGCGCTACGCAAGGAGCTTGGGGTGCCGCTGGATGTGCGGCGCTGGCTTGATCTCGTCGCTATTGGCACCATTGCTGATGTCGCGCCGTTGGATGGCGACAACCGCGCGCTTGTCCGTGCTGGGCTGGCCGCGCTTAGACGGGCTGAACGACCGGGACTGCGCGCGTTGCTGAATCTGGCGAAGGTCTCTCTGGAGGCTCCAATCACCGCGCGGGACGTCGGGTTCAGAGTGGCGCCTCAGATTAACGCACCCGGTCGCATGGGGGCCCCGGATCTTGCCCTGCAGCTGTTGCTAGCGCCCGATGCCGCAGTGGCTGAAGCGCTCGCTCTGCAGCTGCAGGTGATCTCCGATCAGCGACGGCAGCAGCAAGAGCAAATGGTTGAAGAGGCCTGCTCGCTGATAGAGGCGCAGGGCGACCCCAGTCAGCCGGCTATCGTTGTTGGG
>JBDKJZ010000152.1:0-10357 GCA_039796375.1 Pseudomonadota bacterium | reverse complement strand
CGGAGCCGCGCGATTACTTCAGTACTTGGCGCCGGTCGAGCAGCTCTCCTTGTGCGCGCGGCGGGTCGTCGAGTCGCCGCGCGTGCGAGGTCCGCCGCGAACGGGCGGAAACCTCCAATAACTCTCTAGCTGAACCCCCGACAATCTTCGTCCACCGCATCTCTGTCCAGGGGTTAGCTAGGTGTTCATCGTTTCGCGCTTGTTCGCCGCGTCGCTGTTTGTCAGCTGACTGTCTTGGCGTTCTATTTCTGTTTTTGTATCGTCCGCGCGTGGCGGCCTGCCGGGTATGCCGTGGTTTCACAGGTGCGCCGGCGATGCGCGCGTCCACGCGGGCTCATCATGAAAGACCCCCAGCACCATGTATTTGTCAATTTGTTCCAACGCTCGGAAGCTGAGCGCGTTTCTGTTTACGAGTAGCCTATCGCTAGCCGCCTCTGCTCAACCTTCGCCAATCGAGGTGGTGGTTCTAGGCGACCCAATTCCTTCTCACCACAGTGCGAGCCAGCTCACGCTGGGGCGCGCTCAACTAAAGGACCTACCGCGTCGACGTCCGGCAGATCTGCTGGAGGCGGTACCCGGCTTGGTGGCGGCGCAGCATGCGGGCGGCGGCAAGGCGAGCCAATACTTCCTACGCGGGTTCGACATTGATCACGGGACGGACTTGCGTCTCATGGTCGATGACATTCCTATAAACATGCCCAGCCACGGGCACGGACAAGGCTACGCCGATCTGCACTTCTTGATCCCCGAGCTGATTGGGCGGATCGATGTCGACAAGGGACCTTACTACGCGGAGCACGGGGACTTCGCGACAGCAGGTGCGGTCAACTACAGAACCGCGCTTCAGTTGCCGGAGGCACAGCTGTCCGTCACGGCTGGGCGTTTTGGTGTGCTGCGCGGCTTGGCGATCGTGCCGGCGCGGGTCGAAGAGTACGAGCTGACGCTTGCAGGTGAAGGATATACGCAAGCGGGTCCTTTCCAAGCTCCGGAGGACCTGCGGCGGGGCAATCTTTATGTGCGGCTTCGCCGGCCGCTGGGTGCCGGAGCCTATGCTTCGATGACGGCCACGAACATGCTGGGCTCCTGGAACGCGTCGGGGCAAGTGCCGCTGCGTGAGCTGACGTCAGGGCGCTTGAGCAGGTTCGGTTCGCTCGACCCGACCGAAGGAGGAAATACCCAGCACAGCAGCCTGTCCGCCCGCCTTGAGGCGACTGAGAAGCGCGACACTGGTTACGACCAGGTCGCGGTGACCCTCTACCTGCTTCGGTACCGTTGGAACCTCTTCAGCAACTTCACGTTCTTCGCCCGGGATGCCGTGAACGGCGACCAAATAGAACAGGCGGACGAGCGCACCACACTCGGAAGCGACCTGAAGCTGACACTGAATCGCCGCCTAGGTTCGATGCGCTCGACCCTGAGGTTCGGAATTCAGACCCGCTCGGACAACATTCGGAACGGCCTTTACGCGACCACGGCTCGGGATCGTCGTGACACTTTCGCGAGCGCGGACGTCGCTGAGTCTTCGCTTGCGCTCTTTGCGGATGAAACGCTGGCACCTTGGCGCTGGCTGAGCGTCAATGCGGGCGTTCGCGCCGACCTGTTCGCCGTGGGTGTCGAGGACCTATCCGCGCCGCCCGCGGTACAGACGTCAACCGGTACGCAGACGGCGCAGCTCGTGTCTCCCAAGCTCACTCTGAGCTTCTACCCTGTCAAAGAGTTGAGCACCTTCATCCAACTCGGTCGGGGGTTTCACTCAAACGACGCGCGCGGCGCCACGCGCCTTACCGACAAGGCCACGCTCTTGACGCCCGCAACGGGCTACGAGGTGGGCGCCAGGATCCGTCCCTTGCCGAACTTACACTGCTCGGTCACAGCGTTCGGTCTAGATCTGGAAAGCGAGCAGGTCTACGTCGGAGATGCGGGCACTACCGAACCGAGTGCGGCAAGTCGGCGTCTCGGTGTTGAAAGTCACGCCAGCTGGACGACATTTGCATGGCTCACGCTGGATGCCAACATCACGCTCACCAGGGCGCGGTTTCGACGCGTCGGAGCGGAAGACGTTGTCCCGCTTGCTCCCACTCGCACAGCTGGCGGCGGGGTGACCGCATCCAAGGAAGGTTTCGGACTCGCGACTCTACGCCTGCGGCAACTAGCACCGCGCCCTGCAACTGAAGATCGTAGGCTCGTCGCAGACGGCTACACGCTCCTGAGTGCGCGGCTAGCGCGCCGATTTCAGCGTTTCGAGCTCGCGGCAGACTTCGACAACCTCCTCGGAAGTACCTGGCGGGAGGTCCAGTTCGCCACTGAAAGCCAACTCAAGGACGAGACCGAGCCGGTTGACGAGGTCCACCTCGTCCCCGGGTGGCCCTTGAGCGCTCAGGTCACTGTTTCGGCTTTTTTTTGAAGCAGGCGCGAGACAGCGGGCGATGTGGTGGGTTTCATGCGGCATGCCCTAGGCGAAGGCTGAAGCCGTATTGGGAGGCGGCGTTCATTTGGTCCCTTCGCTTCAAGGTGAACACCTTGGCGAGCTCACCGGTCACTCCTCACTGGCTCTTCCTGCGCTGCTCGTCTCTGGTGGGGTCCTTGTCGGTTTTGAAAAGCGCATGGCTTCGGGTTGCAGCTCGGGTCATGGCGCCTTTGCGGCGTCAGCCGTTTTCAAACCGGGAGTCTGGTCGCGACCTCAGCCTTCTTCGGTGCCGGAATCGCGCTATCGTTCCTGCAGGCGTGGCTATGAAACTGGCACTCGGTATCGGTATCGTCTTTGGATTCGCCCTGAGGCGGCTCGGCTTCTCCTCTTGGGATGAGGTCCACACATGTTCACCTTTGTGGGGCTACAGCGAGCGCCCAGGACGGCGTGACCTTCGCGCGATTGCCTGCGCCTGCATATAGCGTGTGCGTGAGAGCAGAGTCCAGTGTGCGGATCAGTCGTGTCGAGCCGCTGCTTGCATCGCTCCTTCACCACTGTCGGAACGCTCCACTCCGCGTTGCGCTGGAACAGCTGTCCAATGAGATCGGGCCATCAGAGGTCGCACGCGTGTGGTCGCGGTTGCCTGCGCTAATCCAGCTGGCTCTGTCAGCTGGCTATTGGGTGGGGCTCGATCCAGAGGGTTGTTAAGCATGGCCCCAACCCTAAGGAACGCTCGACTGAGTTCCGATTCAACGTTGAAAAGTCATACACTACCTATGAGTTTTCAATGTACAGAGTTGCGCTCCTGGCGTAGACTAGGTGGCAATGATTGACCGCTCTGGGCATGTATCGCGGGTACGTCGACTGCTGACGACGAGCCGGGTGGTGGCGTTGCTTGGAGCACGCCAGGTTGGTAAGACCACGCTCGCTCATCAGGTAGCGAAGGCCAACGCGGCTGTAACCCACTACTTTGATTTGGAATCCAGCCGCGATCTTGCTCGCTTAGAGGATCCGCTGCTCGCTCTTGAGCCGCTCAAAGGGCTTGTCATTCTCGATGAAGTGCAGCGGCGGCCAGAGATTTTTCCGACGCTACGCGTGCTCGCCGATCGAAGGCGCGGGGCACGCTTTCTTATTCTGGGCAGCGCTTCACCAGAGCTGCTTCGTCAAACCTCAGAAACCCTGGCTGGCAGGATCGCTTTTCACGAACTCGGGGGGTTGTCCTTGCAGGAGATCGGCGGGCGAAGAGCTGCTGATCTCTGGCTGCGCGGCGGCTTTCCGAGGTCCTTATTGGCTCGCTCGCAGGCAACCAGCATGCGCTGGCGGCGCGACTTCATAGCGACGTTTCTAGAGCGAGATTTGCCACAGCTTGGTGTCCGGGTTCCGGGCACGACACTCAGGCGATTTTGGTCGATGCTGGCTCACGTCCACGGCCAGACGTTGAATTGGTCTGAGCTAGGTCGTTCTATGGGGGTCGGCGACATGACGGTCCGTCACTATGTTGATCTTCTGGCGAGCACGTTCATGGTGCGCGTCCTGCCTCCCTGGCACGAGAACCTGTCGAAGCGACAGGTCAAAGCCCCCAAGGTCTACATCCGAGACACCGGCATTCTGCACGCCCTGCTGGACATTCAGACCGCCCAGGCACTCGACGGTCATCCGAAAGTCGGAGCGTCTTGGGAAGGGCTGTGCGTCGAGACAGTCATCAGTGCGCTCGGCGCGCGCACGGAGCATTGCTACTTTTGGGGCACTCATTCCGGGGCCGAGTTGGACTTACTCGTAGCGACCGGCAGCCACCGCCGCGGATTCGAGATTAAGAGAACCGTCGCACCTCGGCTGACGCCGTCCATGCATGTTGCGATGGGCGATCTAAAGCTCGACTCCCTCGACGTGATTTACGCTGGTAACGATAGTTTTCCGCTTGCAAAGGGTATTCGCGCCGTGGGGCTACCGCAATTGGTTGACGAGTTGCGCCGGGCGTAGTTCGCCGAGGGGGTCGCAGCGAGCTCAGCTAAGTCCGTTGATCGGGGCTGACGCGAGGCCACCAGGGAGCAGCGGGCTGCCGCGTGGCACCCCACCGTACGCCGGCGGCGGCTCACAGCTCCGCAGGCCGGCTTTTTGGTGCGCTCAATCTATTTGAACAAGGGTGCCGCGTGGTGTCAGCGCTAGGTGTTCGCGCTCAGCTGCGTGCGCCTCTGCGACGGACCAGTAGCCCAACGAGCAGGAGGCCCATCATCGCGCTGGGGGCGGCGGGCGCGCGCTGCGGCACAGTACGTGTTGCGCTTTGCGGTGCGGCCCCGGGCACGTGGCACGCGCAGCCGCGATCTCCGGCTCTGAGCCCGTTCGCGCCGTCGTTCAAGTGTGACAGCTGCACCAGCCCTGAGTCCCGCGGAGAGCCGGCATCCGGCGGGGGCCGCGGGCCCGTGGGCGCTTGGCCGCCCGTGCCCGCGTCCTCGGAGGAGCCCGGGGTGAGTCCAGAGTCAGCAGCGTTTGTTGGCGCCCCCGCGTCGACCGCGGGGTCTGGCATGGGGGGAAGACTTGGGAGCTGGCATGTCGCCGTGCACGCGACCGCCCCAACAGGATTGCCAGAATCGCAGGCTTCGCCAATGTCACGCACGCCGTCGCCGCAGCGGGCGAGCGTACACCCCAGCCGGCAAGCGTTCGCTACGGTGTTTGAGTTGGCAGCGCCGTTGTCGCAGGCTTCGCCCGTGTCACGCGCGCCATCGCCGCAACGGGCAGGCTGGCAAGTGGTCCGACAGGCCCCGGCCGTCGTATTCGAGTTGGCGGGCCCCGAGTCGCAGCTTTCGCCGGTGTCGACAACTCCGTCGCCGCATGTGGACGGCGTACAATCGAGGCGACACGCGTCCCTCTGCGTATCGCTGTTGTTTGATCCTTGATCGCAGACCTCACCCACGTCGACGACGTTGTCGCCGCAGCGAGCTAACTGGCAGCTCAGGCGACAGGCATCGGGGGCGTTGTCGCTGTTCGCGGCCCCGTCATCGCAGCTTTCCCCGGGGTCGGTCACGGCGTCTCCGCAGCGGGGCGAGCTACAGTCTATGCGGCACCTACCGGGCGTTGTGTCGCTGTTGCCTCGGGGATCATCGCAAGCTTCGGTCGCGTCGACGATACCATCGCCGCACGCAGGCAGGGTGCAGTCCGTGCGGCAAGAGTTCGGTTCATTGCTGTTGCCCGTCCCGTCGTCACACTCTTCACCCGGGTGGATCACGGCGTCGCCGCAGCGCTCTTCTTCGCACTGACGAGTGCAGCCGTCTCCGTCGACACGGTTGTTGTCGTCGCACTCTTCCCCTGCATCTAGCAAGCCGTTCCCGCAGGAGATCGGCAACCAGCCGATGTCTTTGAGCAGCTCGACAGTGAGGTCAAGGTCAGTACCGACCGCACCCGCCTGGGGTTCCATCAGCAAGTCACGTGCGCCGCCACCTGGGCCGGTGACGCGTCGAGCGAGCGTGTCGAAGTGCGCGATTGAGCTGCCGCTGGTTGCCGGCCGCGTCGCGTTCAAGAATAGGCGCCCGAGCTCGTCGGCCCCGACGAGGTGGATATCTCCGTTGATCGTGACGGTCCGAGCTTGTCCGGCTAGGGCCGCGCTGAGGGCGCTGGTGTCAGCGGGCGATAGGTGCAGGGCGGGAATGGTGATTGAGGGCAAGGTGCCGAGCTCAATCAAATCCCCGGTCGGCGTTGCTGCTTTGGTGCCTTCGAGCAGGATCCCGACGGCGCCGCCTGTTTGGGCGCGCTCAGCCTTGGTGGAGCCGGCGCAGCCGCCGGCGCGCGCGAGCACGACCTTTCCGCTGACGCTCGCGAGTGCGGCACACGGGTCGGTGGGTTCGACCAGATCGCCCTGGACGTTGCTTTGCGCTGCGGTTGGCCCAAAATTGACCTCGCTGACAGCGCCGCTGAACCCCGCTGCGCTAGGCGTGACAGTGACCTGGGGATTGCCCGTCGCCAGCAGCCCGGGAGCAGCCGCCGCGACCGCAGGGCCCAGCCAAACCACGTTGCGTAGATTCAGAGCTGAGGTGGCGCGTTCATCGTTGGTTAGAGCGTCCCATGACTTGCCGAAGGTTCGATCGAACAACTGCACTGAGTAGGCGTCCGGGAGTCCGCTCGGAAATGTGCCTGTGCTGAAGTCGGCGAGACTGCTGACCCCGAGGCCATGGGCCAACTCGTGCAGGATGATGCTGACCAAGTCCGGGTTGCCAGGCGGCGCGTTCCCGTCGAAGCCGTAGTACCAGCTGTTAGCGCCCAAGCATGCGTTGCCGTCGATGTCGGAGTTGAACTGCGCGATGATATCCGGCTGACCAGGATCGGTATCGAAACCCGCGAAGCGGTCGGCAAGCGCCGACAGGTACCACACGGATTGACTGGGTGCTCCCGGGACGTTCGCGAAGATAGAGGCGCCAGCCGCCGAGCCTAGGACGGCGGAGCCGCCGCTGCAGGTCAGCGAGTCCAGGCTCACGTGGAGTTCGATCGGGACGTCGCTGTCGAGCAATGCTGCCCAAACGTCAACGGCGTGTTGAAGCGCTGCGCGCCGCTGCGCGCCTAGCGTCCCACCTGGGTTACCGCCTGCGGTCGAGCCTGCATCGGCAGTCGCGGTTGAATTGAAGCCCTCACCGTTGCCGTCGAGCACGGTGATGTTGAACGTGGCGGCGTTGGCGGAGGTCGCCCAGAGAGCCACGCTTGCAAAGACGACGCGGCCGAGCGCACTTCGTCGAGTGGTGGTCAGAGGCTTCATTTTCGCGCTCCGTCCTCACGAGTGCCAACCTTTGGTTCCGCGGCTAACCAGGCGGAAGCGGCCGCGGGCGTATCCACACAGCTGTGCTCAAGCTGCCCGTCACTTCTGAGTTTGGCGAGCTTGCCATGTCTATACCGCCCCTGGAGGTCGATCTTGACGATGCCGTTCGGCAGAGCTTGTGGTTTGAGTGTCCGGTTTTCGCGGGAGAGCTTCAGCAGGTCTTGGTGTTCTTGTTGTGCTCCCATCGTTGGTGATGAGAGCTTGTCGGCGCTTGGGTCGCCGGGGGCTGGCAGAGTTTCAGCTGGTAGAGGTTCAGCTGGCCGAGTAATCGCAGTTCCGACTTGCGGCGCGGCGGGGTCACAGCTGAGCGACCCGCTGACAACAAACAGCAGCAGGACACCGGTAGGTCGTCGAAACAAGCGCGGGAGGAGCCGGGTCATGCTTGCATCGTACCCTGAGTTCGGGTTGAGCAGGCGAAGTTATTTGGGGACGGTCAAGGCTCGAGGATGTCGGTTTCGCGTCCACTTGGCGAGCTCCCCGATCACCCAGACAGACGCTGAGAGCGAGAGCGTGACGAGCACCTCTTTAAGCGAAAGCGCAGAAGTGCCGAAGACGGCCTGTAGGCTTGGGGTGTAGACGGCGATCCCTTGCAGGACGAGACCGAGTGTGACCGCCCAGAGCAAGGTCGGGTTGCTGAAGATGCCGACGGCGAGGGCTGAGCGGTTTGAGCGCGCGTTGAAGGCGTGAAAGAGGGGGCCCATCGCCAGCACCGAGAATGCCATCGTGCGGGCGGTTGGAGGCGAGGGCTGAAAGTAGTGAAAGGCCAGAAACGCAGACACCGCCATCCAGGTACCGCTGAGCAAGATGCTGAGGATCTCTGGCTTGCGCAGCAGAGGTTCGTCTGTTGGTCGCGGCGGTTGAGTCATCGCTTGTCCTTGGTTCGACTCCATTCCAAGCGCGAGCGCGGGAAGCCCGTTAGTGATCAAGTTGATCCAAAGGATTTGGGTGGGGGTAAGAATGGGCGCCAGCCCGAGCGCCGAGGTTCCTCCTACAAGCAGCACCAAGCCCGTGTTCGCCGCGAAGAGGAAGGTGATGAAGCGGCGGATGTTCGAATAGACCTGCCGACCCTCAGCGATCGCGCTGACGATGGTGGCGTAGTTGTCGTCGGCGAGTACCAGGTCCGCCGCTTCACGAGTGACGTCAGTGCCGCTCTTGCCCATCGCTACCCCGATGTCGGCGGCGCGGATCGCAGGGGCGTCGTTGACGCCGTCGCCGGTCATCGCGACAACGAGTCCGTGACGTCTCAGGCTCTTTACGATCCGTAGTTTGTCTGTCGCCGTGGCACGGGCGATAGCACCGAACGACAGCACCTGGCGGTCCAGCTCAGCGTCGTCGAGTCTCTCGAGCTCGGCGCCGGTCGTCACCCGGGTCGCACCCTCAAGGATGCCGAGCTCGCTCGCGATGGCGCGGGCCGTGAGCGGGTGGTCACCCGTGATCATCAGGGTGCGGATACCGGCGGCACTGGCGGACCGAATCGCGTCGATTACCTCGGTTCGGGGGGGATCCGACAAGCCGCAGAGCCCGATCAAACAGAGCGGGCTTTCGTCCTCGGCATCGACAGTTGAGTGCTCCGCCTCGAGCCTGCGCGAGGCCACCGCCATCACCCGCAGTCCCTCCGCTGCCCAGCGCTCCGTTTGAGTGAGGGCCGCGGCCTTCAACAGCGGTTCAGTTTGGGCGCAGCGCGCGACCACCGCTTCGGGGGCGCCGTGCACAAATAGCTCGGTGACACCCGACTGGTGGACGAGCACGCTCGCGAGCTTGCGCGTCGGGTCGAAGGGCAGAGTCGCCCGCTCAACGGTTCCTGGGAGGGGAGCGCTGTGACGCTCGTGAAGCTCACGCAGCGCGACGTCAGTGTGATCGCCGTGGATAGTGCCATCGTCGCCGAGGTGAGCGGCTGGCGTGTAGCGTACGGCGTAGAGCAGCCGGGCGAGGGCCTGAGGGACGTCGGGCGGCAGGTGTTCTGGGTCGTGCGAGGCCCCATCGGGACACCAGAGGCGCCGCACTGTCATGTGGTTTTGGGTCAGGGTACCGGTCTTATCAGTGCAAATGATATGAGCTGAACCGAGCGTCTCTACGGCCGCCATGCGACGCAGCAGTGCTCTCTGTTTGGCCATGCGCCGCACACCCAACGCGAGCACGATCGTCGTGATCGCGGGCAGGCCCTCGGGGATCGCGGCCACGGCCAGACTAACGGCAACCAGCACAGAGAATCCGAGGTCCTGCTCGGTGCGCAGCGCGCTGAGCAGGAAGATCCCGACGGCGAGCAGCGCGCAGCCCAAGACGACGCGCTTACCGAATCTGTCGAGCTGCACCTGCAGCGGGGTCTTTGGGGTCTCGACGTCGCTGAGCAGACTGGCGATGCGCCCAAGCTCGGTCTTGATGCCGGTGCTCGTGACTAGGCCTAGGGCCGTGCCCGACACCACGTAGGTCCCCATGAACGCTAGGCAGCTGCGCTCGGCCAAGGGGGTCTCCTCGCCGACGCGGGACAGGGACTTGGCCACTGCCGCGGATTCCCCTGTCAATGATGACTCGTCGACACTCAAGTTGGCGCTGGCCACGAGCCGGATATCCGCCGGCACGCGGTCGCCTTCTTGAAGTACGATGACGTCGCCGCAGACGAGCTCGCGCGCGTCGATTCGGCGATCCAGCCCTTCGCGCCGCACGCGCGCGGTGGCTGAGGTCAGCGAGCGCAGGGATGACAGCGCGGACTCAGCGCGTCCCTCCTGGATCGTGCCGAGCACGGCGTTCAGGAGCACGATCAGCAGGATCGCGCCCACGTCACCGAAGCGCTCAAGCGGACTCGTGTCCGGCTCTTTGAACAGCGCTATCGCGAGCGCCAAGAACGCCGCGAAAATTAGCGCTAGGACCGTGATGTCCGCGAACTGAGCTAGGAATCGCCGCCACAAGGGGATCGGCGCTCGCTCGGGCAGGGCGTTCGGACCTTGAAGAGCCAGTCGCTCCTGAGCCTCGGACCGCGATAGGCCCCGCTGAGACGAGCTCTGTTGCGTTAGAGCTGCGTCAGGGGTGAGCGCGTGCCACGGGAGCATCATGCCGCCTCGTGGCACTCTAGTGAGCGGTTACAGCAACACCAGGGTCGGTCTGGGACCGGCAGCTATCGGGGCTCCGGAGTTTGGAAACAATTTAGGCAG
>JBDKJZ010000151.1:0-10373 GCA_039796375.1 Pseudomonadota bacterium | reverse complement strand
TCGCGCCCTTTACGCCCAGCAATTTCTTAGCTGCCGGATTGAGCAGCTCGATGTTGTTCAGGTCGTCGACTACGAGTACGCCCTCTTTCATGCACTGGAGGACCGCATGCAGGCGGTCTCGCTCGCTCGCCAGGTCGCCGACTGCGGTTTGAAGATCGTCGGCCATCTGGTTGATGCTTCCGGCAAGCGCACCCAGTTCGTCGGCCGAGAACACTTCCATGCGCGCCTTGCCGCCCTTCGCAATGGCACGAGTACGCTCGACGATGCCGCGGAGCGTGCGAGTCGCCACGCGTGAGGCCAAGGCGCTGGCGAGTAGGCTGACCAGCAGGGCGATGCAAGCCGCCCAGGTAAGCGCGATGCGCAGCTCAAGGACTTGTTCACCGATCGCAGTGAGCGGCATCGCGATGCGCAGAACGCCGCGGCCGTTGTTCAGTCGCGCGGCGCTGTAGAGCATGTCAACGCCTAGGGTGTCGCTGGTGCGCTGAGCTAAGCCAACGCCCTCTTTCAGAGCTTGCTGGACTTCTGGACGATCCGCGTGGCTCGGCACTCGTGCCAGGTCCTGGCGAGGTACGGCGGAGTCGCCTATCACTCGCCCGTCGACGGTGAGGACTGTGACCCGGGCGCCGGCAGCCGCACCGAAGCGATCGGCGAATTCGTCGGCCGTCGCCTCGTCGAAGAATTTCGCACCTGGCGCACCCGCTGAAGCCTCGACGTCATAAGCGACCTGTAGAGTTTGCGCGTGATGCCGGACTTCATCCTCAATCCGGTTCAAGAGCAGAGTGGAAAGCTTGGCTTCCAGGTACGCACCCGCTGACCCAGAGGCCACAGCAGTCAGCACGACGCTGCCTAAAAATAGTTTGGCCCAGATACTAATACGCACGCGGTCATTCCTTTCAGTGGCAGCCAGCGAAGGTCAGGTTCGCTTGGGCGTGCTCACAGTCCACATTCGCGTGGCCTTCTATCACGCGAACATCGTTGATGGTCGTGTTGGTGTGTCGAGCCGTCACGTCCAAGGTCTTGCAACTCCCGAGTGCGACCTTCTGAGTGTCACCGAGTCCTCGCTGGAGAATCAGGACTGGGCCCTGGATCGGATCGCTGACGACCCGTAGCGCCTGGCCGGCGACTTTGTTTGTGAGATCCACGCCAAGAAAACCGGAAAGCTGTCCTGAGCTGCAGTCGCTCGGCACGAAGACGAACGCGTCGGCTTTGCCTGAAGACGTCAAGGTGAACTGTCCGGTCACTTCCGTCTCGGTCATGGCAAGCACTAGAACAACGAGCGCGCCGCCAATGAGCAGCGGCATTAGAACTCCCAGCAGGACGGCGCCCGTCGCGGCTCGGGTCGGGGAGCGCCCACTGGCATCGGCGAAGAGCTGTGGCAAACTGGATCCCAGCTCACCTTGGACCTCAAAGTCCGAGAGCCCCAGCGCCCGCTCGATTTGTTGCTCGACGAAGAGCGCCTGCTCAGGTGCGACGAGCGGTGCCACCAACACCTGGGTGGCGCCGTCGACCAAGTCTGCCTTGACGGCGTAGTAGGCGCCGTGTTTGGCCGCGTACAACTGCTTGAGTTGGCCTACCGGGAAGTGCACGCGTCTGCCGAACAGGGACGGAATTGGGCCATGCGTGACACGCACTTCGCCGCTGCCCGCGTAGATTCGCGTCGAGTTCAAGAACATCGTCAGCAACATGAAGTTGAGCTTGACAGCGATGACGGTGCCTATGACCGTCGCGACGTTCCACCCGTACTGGTAAACTGCGTAGCCGACGCCCGCGGCTAGGGCCCAGAACAAGACAAGCAGCAGGAAGTGTTTTCCTCGAAGCCATCGGCGGGCGATGTGAATACCAGTCGGCTGACTGTTGAATGCGAACGCGTTTCGCGACTCGTCTTGTCGAATCGAGATGCCAGCTGGCAATGCCACGGGCGCGCGCATTCGTGGTCGGGCCGCTACCGGCGCGCCGAATGACGGACCCGGCGCGCCGGCCATTGGGAATTGGGCAACCGGCGCGAGGAGCTGGGCCGAAAGGTCCACCAGGTGCCCGCAACGGCTGCAGGTGCCCAGCTGCCTCGCGAGGTTGATAGACCCCTGCAAAATTTCGCCCCCGCAGTGCAGACATGAGTAGCTCACGCGTGGACTCTCTCACGCTTGAGCTCGCTTCCGCAAATGGCGAGTCGCTGACCGCGGATTCCGCAATCGACGCCCGCCCCGGGGTCAGGCCCCAATCGGGGCCACCGCTCAGAAGCCCAGCTGTAGCTGGGTCATGGCGACAACGTCGCGGGTGTCAGCCGCTTTGTCTGACAGGATGCCGACCTGGGTTTGGAGCTTCAGGTCGTGCTTGTTTGGGTAGAGGTTCAGACCCACGGCGATCTCACGCTGATCGTCGATTTGCCCATCGCCACCCACCAGGCCAACCCTCACCGCGGGCTCGAGCAGGTCGCCCACGAGGTAACCGAGCTGAACGTGCGTGCCGAGCGCATCTGCGTTGCCGCCAAAACAGGACGTCTTGTCCGCAGCGCTGCACACATAGAAACCGCCCGTCGCGGAGAACCCCTCTGCCTTGAGCGAGAAGTCGAGCTCGCCCTTGGTGATTAAGTCTCCGGAAGCCTGGTCCTGAAAGTCGAACCAACCGCTCGCTCCAACCGATAGACGAAGCGGGCCGCCTTCGAAGTCACCCTCCGAGTACCCTCGGCTGTCATCCGTGTTGTAGCCCACGCGTGCGACCACGGCAGGACTGATCTCGGACGGGACGTTGCTGAACTTGCCTCCGCTGACTGAGCCTTCGCCGGTCATGGGATCGACCTGGACGCCTCCGGTGAACGCCGCCTTGTCGCCAACGCCGTTGTAAACACCCAGGGCGTACTCGAAGTTCGGGCTCTTCTCGAAATTGTTGTGCACAGTCACGCCCAGATCACGCCCGGCTCCAAACGCTTTGTCCGTAATCGCGAGGTCGGGGAACTGAAGCTTGCCGCTCGAGTTGATCTGCTGCCGAGAGAAGGGGCGCTTCTGTTGCCCCGCGCGGACTTCGAGTCCGTCGATGAAACGGTAGTTGACGTAGCCATCCTTGAGCGAAGGGCTTCCGCCGCCGAAGTCGGTTTCCAACTTGAAGCTAGCGTCTTCGCTGAAGACGTGACCCCGGAGCGCAACGCGCGCTCTGGGAACATGAAAGAATGCGGAGTTCGGAGCGTTCTCGAGCGCCTTGTACGTGAAGCGCGCTTGAATTCGGCCTCCGATCTGAAGCTTGTTGGCACCGTCTGCGCTCTGCAGGAAGAAGCCCTTGTCGAACCCGGCGGTTTGAACGGCTTCAGTTTCGCCGCCAGTTTTCGGCGCGACTTCCGTGGCTTCGGACGGGCCAGGTGAAGCCTCCACGGGTGAGGTCGGGGGCGCGGGTGAAGGCGGCGCCTGCACCGCCGCGCTCTCGGGCGGGCGTGATTCAACGCTGGCGGGGGCTGTTGCTTCCGGGGCTGTCGGAGCAGGGGTCTCCGAAGGGACTAGCGGCGCAGGGGACTGCGCGTGGGCCAGCGTTGCTTGGCCGAAGCTGAGGGTCAATGCGCCCAGTGCGAACGCTACACGAGTGTTTGTTCGAGTTCTCATAGGAGGCGCAATAGGCACCTCGAGTGACGAACACGTGACACCTGTGTGTAAGTTTGACAATTCGCGAATATTCTCACTGGCCACTGGGTCTAATGTGACAGTCCAGTGACAGCAGTCAGGGGCCGAAGTCAGGGGCGCATAGGCGTGTTAATGCTGCGTCGGTTCCCCGAAAGGCAAACCGCGAATTGGATTCACGACCGCGTCCCCAACATAGCCCCCCGAACCCGCTGGCGAGCGGTGCACTGGCGCTCTGCCTGGTGGTCGTCTTTGTTTGCGCGGTACGCGGTCTGGGGGCTGGCTTCGGAGGCCTGGGCAGTGACGCGCTAAGTTCATTCTTTGCGGCAACTAGGAACCCGTTCATCAGTTTGATCGTAGGGCTCTTGGGGACAACCGTTATGCAAAGCTCGGCGGTGACGACGTCGATCATCGTCGGCATGGTCGCGGCGCCGGACAATCCGCTTCCAATTTCGAATGCGATCCCGATGATTCTGGGGGCGAACATCGGGGCGGCGGTCACCCACACCTTGGTAGCGCTGGCGCATATTGGGCGTCCTGACGAGTTTCGGCGCGCACTCGCAACTGCCACCTGTCACGACTTCTCGAAGCTACTAGCCGTGGCTGCCCTCTTACCGCTTGAGATGCTCTTTAGCCCTTTGCAAAAGGGAAGCGCCATCCTTTCACACGGGCTCGGTACGGGCGCAGCGGCTCTGTTTAGCCCTGTGAGCGCGAGGGCCACGACGGTGACTGACCGGATCGACGGTAGCCTTTCGGCACTCTTCCCGGACGCCCTGGTGCCGAGCGCGTTGCTGCTCGCGCTGTCGGTGGCGACCGTCGTCGCGACGCTGCTGCTGCTAGTCCGAGTCTTGCGCCGTTTAGCAGGTGGGCGAACGCAGGTGTATTTGTCGCAAGCGCTGGACTCAAATCCCTACGCCGGCATGGGAGTCGGGGCAGCTCTCACAGTGATGGCGCAGTCGAGTCGGGTGACGCTTGCCGTGTTAGTGCCGCTTGCTGGCTCAGGTATCGTCACGCTGGCTCAGGCTTTTCCAGTCACGCTTGGGGCGGCCCTAGGCGGCACGGTGACGACCCTCCTGGCCTCGCTCGGGTTTCCCGCGGAGACAGCGGCGCTCGGAATGCAGATTGCGACTGTGCATGTGTTATTCAACACCGCGAGCGTCATGCTGATCTACCCCATTGCACCTCTCCGACGGCTGCCCCTGAGTGCCGCGATGTGGTTAGGGGAGGTAGGGTCAAGGTCGAAGCGGCTGGCGATTCTTTACGTTCTCGGACTGTTTTACGGCGTACCTGCTTTGGTCGTCGTGATGAGTCGTGTGTTCTAGGTTGGGGGCTTCATGTTCTTGCGGCTATTCAAGGCGCTCGCGGGCGATGAGCCCGAGGTGCAGAGTACTGTTCACTTCGGGGAAATGATGGAGCTGGTTGAAGGCATGGTGGTCTTCGCCCATGCGGTCTACTGGGGAAAGGTGCAGACCGCAGCCGAGCGGTCGGCGCTCTATGAGCGTGATGTTCGAGTGAACAAGCTTCAGCGTCAGACCCGGCGAGAGGTCGTCGCCAGCTTGAGCGGACCGGTGCCCGGCGATGTGCCGTACGGCTTGATGTTAATGAGCCTAGTCAAGGACATTGAGCGACTTGGGGACTACGCCAAGAACTTGGCCGAGGTCCCGAGCCTCACTCACGACAACGTCGCGGAGCGAGTGCTTCCCGACGACGAAAATGTTGAAGAGCTGCGGCACATTTCCGACAGCATCATGCTGCTCGCCCGCGAAGCGAAGCGCGTCTACGTCGCCTGTGACAAAGAGCGCGCCGCTGAGCTCACCGCGCAAGGACGTGCGAACGCCAAGCGCTGCGACAAGCTCGTCGCCGCTATCGCGAGGAGTGACTATCCTGCATGCGTGACCGTGGATTTGACCCTGGCAGTTCGGTTCTACAAGCGCATCCAAGGGCATTTGTTGAACCTGTTGTCCAGCGTGATCATGCCGCTCGACAAACTCGACTACTACGACGCGAAGTCCTTCACCCAGGACTAGGGCAGTGGGCGGCGCGGGGGCAGCGGCTCCCGACGGCTCGACCCGGCCCGGCCCCGCAGCAACTGGTTCACAGGGAACCATCGCGGCTTGCGGTTGGGCGCAGCGGCCACAATTGCGCAGTCCGAGTGTATTGATGGGGTCCCTGTGTAATCATTGCGTCTGCTTTGCGACTACCCTGGGGCAACCTATTGTCTCCCGAGAGGCAGCGCTCCCGCCCGGGGGCTATGCTTTCTTAGAACTGGGCTCGCGCAGACCCGCCTCAAGTCCTCAATCCCGGAAAACTCCATGTCACGATTCGCCCCCTCATTCGCCGCGCTTGGCGCACTGTTGTTGACCACGAGCTCGGGCTTCGCTCAGGCGACCAAGCCCAACATCATCCTGATACTCATGGACGACTTGGGATACGGCGACGTCGGGGCGTTTTGGCAAGACAGCAAGAGCAAGGCTGTCAAGAAGTTCGATACCCCGGCGCTTGACAAGATGGCCGCCGAGGGCGTGAAGCTGACTGATCATTACGTCTCGGCGCCCGTGTGCGCCCCGTCGCGAGCGTCGCTGGTCACGGGCCGTCACCAGGGGCACGCGAACGTCCGCGACTCCCAGTTCGACAAAGCGCTCGAGGACAACCACACCCTGGGCACGGTGCTCAAAGCGGCGGGCTACAGCACCGCGTGGGTGGGCAAAGCCGGGGTGGGTGGGGAGTCATGCCGCCGACAGACGATGCCCTGCATGAGCGACCAACAGCTCCTCGGTATGGGGTCGATGAATTTGCCTGCGCACCCCATGAAGCGCGGGTTTGACCGATTCTTCGGTTATCACTTCCACGTCGATGGCCACGAACACTATCCGCAGAACGGCGCTACCGACAAACAAGCGCTGATCTACGACCAGTACCAGCAGGTGAACAACGCCTCGCTAGATTTGTATACCACCGACGCATTTACCGCCGCTGCTAAGCAAGTGATCATCGATGAGGCAACCGACGGCGATCAGCAGCCGTTCTTTTTGTACCTCGCCTACGACACCCCGCATTACAAGATGCAGCGCCCGGCCGTAGCTTATCCGCCGCTAGACAACGATGGGGACCCGAAGACCGGGGGTATTCAGTGGACGCTCGCAGCCGATCCAAGCGGCAAAGTGCGTTATGCTTCGACGGCCACGGGAACTGGGGTTCCCGATGGGTTCACGCATCCCTCTATTCCCGCAGGCTGGGCAGACAGCGAGAAGCAGCACGTGGGGATGATTCTTCGAGCAGATGAAGCTATCGCAGATATCCTGCAGACCTTGAAGGATGTTGGGATAGACGAAAATACGCTAGTGGTCTTTACGTCTGACAATGGGCCTCACGACGAAGGTAACAACCCTCGGACGTTTGAGTCCTTCGCCAACTTTGAAGGTCACAAACGCGATATGTTGGAAGGCGGCATTCGCGTCCCTACGATCGCGCGCTGGCCGAAACACATACCCGCCAGCGGCGACGAGACGAAGATCAGAGAGCTAGCGTTTCCGTCGGGCACCTGGGACTGGCTACCGACCTTCGCTGGGGCGGCAGGGGTGACGGCGCCGGCGTTTGCCGACGGGGTTTCCTTGTTGCCCAGCTTGACTGAGCAAGGCATGCAGCGTGACAAGGGCTACCTGTACTTCGAGTGGCAAGGGGGCGGGACTACCGCAAACTGGGTCGAGTTCAAGAACCACGCCGGCGATCCACGTGGGGAAATGCAGACGATTCGGGTCGGCAAACACGTGGGTGTTCGCACGGCGATCACGAGCGGTACTGAGGACTTCAGGATCTACGATGTGACGATCGATCCTGCACAGGGCAACAACCTGGCCGCCTCGCTCCCTGACCTCCAGGCGACGATGAAGGCGCTGGCGGTCAATGGGCGCAGACCCGGTGGCGGAGTCAATCGGCCTTACGACGGGCTAGCTCTGCCTGCGGTTACGGCTCCGGCGAACCTGAAACCTGGGGTGCGCTTTAAGACCTACGACAGCACGCTGCCGTGGGTTCCCGAGTATCGCGATATGCTACCGAAGGTGGTTTCAAGCGCGCCGAATTTTGACGCTCCGGTGCACGCTCCGACTCCGAACAGTGGTGTGCTCTACAAGGGGTTCATTAAGGTTGCCGCCGCCGGGGACTACACGTTCAGCGTGAAGAGCGACAGCGGTGCAAGCTTGCACATTCATGACGCCCACGTGATTGACGACGACTTCGGTCATAACGGCCAAGCGGTGTCTGGGAGCGTGAAGTTGGCCCCGGGGCATCATCCTTATCGGCTCTACTATCGTCGCGAAGCTGCTGCGCCAGCGTTAACACTAGAGTGGTCCGGACCGATGGTGGCGAGTCAGAGCGTCCCGGAGTCGGTGCTGTTCTACGACGCGGATACGGACACCAACGACGTGCTCGCAGGGGATATGCCGCCGGCGGGTGGGGCTGGCGGCGTACCGAACGGCAACGGAGGAGCAAGCGACCCGGCTCTGGGCGGGAGCCCCGGGACTCCAGCAGTGGGCGGAGCGAGCGCGACTGGTGGGGTGAACGGCGGGGGCGCACCACCCGGACCCGGCGCCGGCGGTAGCGGCATCGGTATCGGCGGAGGGACGGACACTACTTCCCCGAATTCGAAAGCAGCCAGTGAGGGAGGCTGCGCGTGCAAGTTGACGGCTGCGCCGGCTGCGAACAACTCAGCGTGGTGGTTGTTGCTTGGGTTTCTGCCGTTTGCCCGCAGGAAGTGGGCCTACCGGGGGCGCAATCAGCTCTGACGCGCGAGCGCTGCTTCCGCGTTGCTGGTGAAGTCAGTCGCCCCTGGCGGCGCTGACGACCCGCAGTTTGGCTCCAGTGCCGCGGAAGCGCTTCAGAGACGTCGTCGCAATGCGCAATGTGTCCAACACGCTGGCGGACGCGGGGATTCTCCACCCTTTCGCCAGCTGCGACGAGGCGCAACGAGGCGAGGGCGGAGTTTCATCGGGAGCCGTTGGGGCGCGCGCAGCGGGTTGGATTGACGGTAGCAATCGCGACTATCCTAGGAGATGATCGATCCGCTCACACGGAAAGAAGTGGACTGCATCGACACCCCGGACCGGCCTCTCCCGCCTAGAACGCTCGCGTGGGCTCCCAACCAAACTTGCGGTCTAACACGGCACTGTATCTCACCAAACGAGCAGCCAGCGTGGGACGTAGCCGTACACGGAACATCCGCCGAAGATGACTTCGTCGCGCTTTTCCGTTTCGAAGAGCTCAACGCTGGGCTCCCCGTGAACGATGCGAATGAATTTGGGTGGTCCGGGCCGAGTGCGGAAGCTGATGTCCACCCGCAACAAGGACAAAGTCACAAAACCGACCAACAACACGGTGAGCACCGTTTGTCTTCGTGGTGAAGCGAGAAACGGGAGAGTGCTTAGGCAAGCGAGCGAGAAGATAAGTGCCGACCAGCAGAAACACGCTACCAGCCAGAACAAGCCCAAAACCACGAGTGCGACGACTATGAGACCTCGCGCCAGCTGTCATCCGTAGCGAGGAGGCGGCCGCCCAACCGCCTGGTGACGGTTACCGTGGAATTCGCCCAGTCCCCTCGCAGGACCGAGCACTCGACGACTGGCGCCCAAACCGTCGTTCACTTAACGCTGGTGGTTCTCAGGCACGCTTGCCGACAAGACACGTTAAGCGTCGGCTACTGGCCGCAATCTGCCGGGAGCTCCACAGAACGCGCCCCGTTGGGGGCGCGGAAGTCGGCGCCGCTGGTGCAGACGTTTTCTAGGCCGTGGCCGGCGTGTTCGCTGTAGAACGCGCTGAAAGCACCTTTGTCAAAACACTCTGCGCGGAGTGTTTGTCCCCAGGCGCTCGCAGCCCACCGCACGTCCAGTAGCGGATCGGGCGTGAGGATCGCGCGCGGTACTGTGACTTGCGCCGGGCAAGACGGGTCGACGGGAAGGGCGTCAAACCATGCGCGGGCTTCAGCGAGCTCGGCTGCGCAACCATCGGGGCAGTTGTAGGTAATCACCACCGCGCCATGCTCCAAGTTGTGAACCCAAAAGCCGCGCGGCAAGGGAAACTCGTAGCGACCGTAGGCGGCCCAGGTGCCGTAATGGTTCCCCGATGAGGGAGGTTGGGTTAGGTAAACTACTGGAACGCAGGCGGCTAGGTGCGTGGCGCCTTCAGTCGCATGCTCGGCAACCTGAACGACGCACAGGCCGCCGTCGTTGCTGTGCGTTTGCCCCGCCACCGGCGCTTGGGCGTCACGCATCGATGCCGGGCCTTCGCCGCCGCGGCCACCGTTGGCGTTACCGTCACCGCCGCGGGCTCCCGTCTGGCCACTGTCCAACCCGCCCGTTTGCTTCCCACTGTCTAGCCCGCGCGTTTCCTCACCGCCGCTACCAGTGCCGCTGTCCGTCGCCGTGCTCGCATCGTTTCCAGCTGGCGCGGGCGTTTCACCATGATCTGAAGTGCAGGCAGTGGCCCAAAACAGGCCACAGGACAACACAGCAAAGCGAAAAGTCATCATGTGCGCGGCAGGGTAGTCGGGTTTCGACGATGAGGCACGGGTTATGATCGCTCGAGCTAGGTTCGCCGCGCGTTCGGAGGTCGACGCCGCCCGCGCCGGGTTGCCCAAAGCTCCTCGGCTTCGGGCTTGCCGGGCCCGCCAACGCAGCAGGACAACCAGAGCCGCCAACCCGCACTGAAGCCACAGGTGTTGTGACTGAGCGCGTGCTGGAACAACGCCTCGGCTGCGTGCGCAGAGTAGCCAGCCGCTAG
>JBDKJZ010000150.1:0-10390 GCA_039796375.1 Pseudomonadota bacterium | reverse complement strand
GCTGATCGAATCCAACATCGACGCGCTGATGACCACTGACCCCGCCGGCATTATCACCGACGTCAACAAGCAAATGGAAGCGCTCACGGGTTCCACCCGCGACGAGCTCATCGGCGCGCCGTTCAAGGGCTATTTCACCGATCCCCAGCGGGCTGAAGCGGGGATCAAGCTCGTGCTGAGGGAAAAGAAGATCAACGACTACGAGCTGACAGCGCGCGCCCGCGACGGCAAAGAAACGGTCGTGTCCTACAACGCGACCACTTTCTACGACCGGGAGCGCACGTTGCAGGGCGTTTTCGCCGCCGCGCGCGACGTCACCGAGGGCAAGCGGGTAGAGCTGGAGCTAAAGCAAGCGAAGGCCGTGGCCGAGAGCGCAAGCCGGACCAAGTCGGATTTTCTTGCGAGCATGAGCCATGAAATTCGAACGCCAATGAATGCGATCATGGGCATTGCGGACCTGCTTGCGAAGACACCGCTCAACACGGAGCAAAACAAGTACGTGCAGATTTTTCGGCGCGCCGGCGAGAATTTGCTAAATCTCGTCAATGATATCCTCGATCTCTCCAAGGTTGAGGCCTCTCAGCTTGAACTCGAACGCACCGGCTTCTCCCTGAACGATTTGCTCGAGAAGGTAACGGAAATGGTGGCGCTCCGCGCCCAAGAAAAAGGGCTGACCCTGGTGTGCGAGATCGCGCCAGACGTGCCCACTGATCTGGTCGGCGACCCGACGCGGCTGCGGCAGGTGCTGCTTAATTTGATTGGCAACGCGATCAAGTTCACGGAATCTGGCAAGGTCTCTTTGCACGTCACACATGACAAAGACGCCTCCGTCCCGACGGCGTTGCTGTTCACGATCTCGGACACCGGCATCGGCATCGCCGGCGAGAAATTGAGTCGGGTGTTCGAACGCTTCACGCAGGCCGACTCATCCACCACCCGCAGGTTCGGGGGCTCGGGACTGGGCCTCACGATCTCCAAGCGCCTGGTGGAGGCGATGGGAGGACGCATCTGGGTCACGAGCGAAGTTGGCAAAGGCAGCGTGTTTTCTTGCGCCGTGCCGTTCGAGATCTGGTTCGAGGCCACGCGGCGGACGACCGAGTCAGTCAGCTCGCTTTCCGAGGCGCCGCTGCCAGCGCTGCGTATTTTGCTGGCCGAGGACTCCCCCGACAACTGCACGATCGCGATGGCCTACCTGGCGGATACGCCGTACCGGGTCGACATCGCCGAGACCGGGTTCATCGCCTGTGAAATGTTTGAGGCCGGGCACTACGACCTTGTCCTCATGGACCGGCAAATGCCGGTGATGGACGGCTTGACCGCGACGCGGAAGATCCGCGCGTGGGAAGCCGCAAATGGTCGAACGCCCACGCCGATCATCGCTCTGACGGCCTCTGCCTTGAAAGGCGATCGCGAAAAGTGCCTGGCGGCGGGTTGCACTGCTTTTTTGACGAAGCCAATCAAACAAGAAGTTCTCCTGCAGGCGATCATCGATCGCTTCATCGTCGCGGCGCCCGCGTTTAAAGAAGAGAGCGTGCCGAAGAACCCGGCCCGTGTGACTAGTCCGATGTTGGCAGCGCAGATACCCGCGTTTCTGGAGCACCGCCGCGAGGATGTTCTCACGATGTTAGCGGCCTTAAACCAGGGTGACTTTGAAACCGTGGCGCGTCTGGGCCACGACATGAAGGGCTCTGGCGCCAGTTTTGGATTCCAGGCCATCACAGACATCGGCGCCGCCCTCGAGCATGAGGCCCGAGCCCCGGGCACAGGCACGTCGCGGCTCGTGATTTTGCAAGGCTGCTTGAGCGAGCTGTCCACCTACCTGAAGGGTGTCCGGCACGGCGCGTAGTTAGAGGATTCTCATCGTTAGCTCCGGCTTCCCACTTCGTGACGCATGACGTCGTCGTGGGTAGGACTGGGAGCGGCAAGACTGATCGGTGTCAAAGGAGACCAGCCGAAGCTGCTCTTGGCGTTCCCCGGGTTCGAGAGTCGCGCAATCTGGAGTCCCATTGCATCTCTTCGACAGCGCCGGTGAGACTCGGTCCACCCGTATGCGCTGACTACAAACGGCGAGGAGTGGTGAACCTCAACACCTTTCTCGCTGTCTGGTCGAGATGACTCAAACAAAGGGCGGATCACCTGCCCGAAGCAAGAGCGGCCACCCAAGGGGTGGAAAATTCCCCGTCCGCTGGCAACCGAAGCCTGGCCATGCCACGGTATCGCGGATGGGTGGAGGCCGAAGTCACGGGTCTGGGGGGTCGAGGGTGCAGTTCCTGGGGATAGTTTCGATCCTTGGCGTGGTAGCCGCTTGCACCGGAGCCGAGCCGCGTCGGACCGAGCCTGCGAAAACCTTCGGCGATGCGGCCACGGATGACCTCCCGCGGCGTCCGCGGGGCCCACATCCTCCCCCTGACGGGGGCCCTCATAGCGCCCCCGACGCGGGCTCTCAGAGTCAGGGTGACGCGGGCGCTCCCAGAGCCCCCAGCGACGCGGGCTCTCAGAGTGCCGGTGACGCGGGCGCTCCCAGCGACCCCGCGAGTGATGCAGGAAACAACGAGTCTCGCGACGCCGCTGCGCCGGCCTCCGATGACGCGGGCGCCCCGGTGGATCCGCGCGCTGAAGCCGAGCCGCTGTTTGTCCCGGACGGCATCGCTCGAATCGAGCTGACGCTCTCCCAAGCGGCGCAGGAACAGTTAGGCATCGACCCTTACGTCTATGTTCATGGCGACTTGGCGGTGCAAGTTTCGGGCGGGCGGAGCTTCACGCTGCCCGACATCGGGGTGCGTCTCAAGGGCCGCTACGGCTCGTTCCGGACGCTAGACCAGAAGGCCGCGTTCCTGCTCAAGCTTAACAAGTTTCAGGCGGGTCAGGATCTGCTCGGCCTGAAGAAGCTCGCGTTGAACAACATGGTTCAAGATCCGAGCATGGTCCACGAGCAGCTCGCTTACGCGCTGTTCCGCGCCGCGAACGTTCCCGCTCCGAGGACCTCGTATGCGCGTGTGTTCGTCAATGATGCACTCTACGGGTTGTACGCAACCGTTGAAGTGTTGGACAACGACCAGTTTCTAAAGGGCTGGTATGGTGACGACACCGGCAATCTCTACGAGGGGGCGTACGGAAGCGACTTGGAGCCTGGGAGTATCGAGTCATTCGACCAAGATCGCGGCCAAGACGTCGCGTTGGCAGACTTGTTCCAGCTGTCGAACACCCTCGACGGGATCAGCGCGCCTACAAACTTCGTGACCGAGGTCAGCGTCGCCCTGGATCTCGAACGTTACCTCGAATTCGCCGCTACGGAGGTCTTTGTCGGGCATTGGGATGGCTACGCTTGGACGCGAAACAACTATCACCTCTACAAAGCGCCTGAGAGCCGCTGGACGTTCATGCCTTGGGGGCTCGACCAAACCTTCTCCGAATATCTGAGCCCGTTCGGTGGGGACGGCCGCATCCAACGACTGTGCGCTGCTTCACAGCCATGCCGCACGCAGCTGGCCGCGACTTTCGAGCGAGTGTCGGCCCGAGTGACCGAGCTTGGTCTCGTGAAAGAGGTTGATGCGATTCGTACGATGATCCACGACGCAGTGGTTGAGGACCCTCGCAAAGAATACGACGCGGACACCGCGTTCTTGAGTATGGAGGCCACTCAGGACTTCCTTAGGAACCGCCCCGCCGATATCAGCGCGGGCCTTGCCTGCACCGATCCGACTCAGGTCGATGGGGACAACGACGGCGCGCCGGGTTGCGGCGAGGACTGCGATGACTCGGATCCCGGCGTCTATCCCGGTGCGCCAGAGGCGTGCAACTTCAGGGACGACAACTGCAACGGGCTGCTCGACGACGACCCGCGGTGCCCGAAGTGCGTGGAGACGCCGGCGAGCGGGGGCGGGCGCTATGCGTTCTGCTTTGAGGCGAGGACCTACGCCGACGCCGAAACCGACTGCGTCACCCAAGGCGGGTCCCTCGCACGCATACCTAGCCAGACCGCGCACGATGAAATCCGCGACGGCGCTTTCGCTGTCTTGGCGGCTGACTTTTGGATCGGGCTGACCGATCGGGCCGAAGAAGGCACGTTCGTTTGGACGGACGGCTCACCTCTAACCTTCAGCGCGTGGAACGACGGAGAGCCCAATAACTGGGGGGATGGCGAAGACTGCGTTCACCTGGGTGTGTGGGCTGGCGGGCGCTGGAACGATATGGCTTGTGAGACGGCGATGGCCTACGTGTGCGCGCTGCCGTAGTCCTGCGCTCCGAACCTTGGTTCGGTTGCAGCCATCGGCCAAACTGCGGCCCTGTTGAAAATAGTGCGCGTCGCTTTGAACAGGGCACGCGGTAGCGGGCACCCTCAAGCGAAACCCAAACGACGGCGTAGCCCAACCGATGATCGGTGACGCGCGGTCGCTTTTCTCTTGGAGGCCGCTTTGCGCGCTCAACCTTGTGGGGCGCGCTGCGCCTGTTCCCTCAGTGTCCTGTTGTTTTTTGCTGGGATGACCCTCTGCCCCGCCGCTGCGGCTCAGCTCGGACCGCCGTCGATGCCGCCCGCGAAGCCCCCGCAAGTGGAGGCCCCCGTTCTGGTGTCTTCGCCCGTGCCGCCTCAGGTGAACTTTGAATTCGAAAAAGCACAGTTCGTCGACCTGGAGCTGACGGTAAACGAAGTGGGCGAGGTGACCTTGGCGAGCGTGCTCACCAGCTCGGCCGCGGCGCTTGAAGACGCTGCCCGAACTTGGGCAGAGCAGCTTCAATTCAAGCCGGCGACGCGGGCGGGGGAGCCAGTCGCCGTCGTGATCGAGTACCGCTGCTGGTTTCCTGTTTCTACCGCGCCTGTCGCGACGGAGCCCGAGCCTGCTCTAGCGGAGCCCGCGCCGGCGGCTGTTTCAGAGCCCGTGTCAGAGCCCGCTCCAGCGCTGACTGAGCCTGCCCCCGAGGAAGAGTACACGGCGACGGCTGAAGTGGACGCGCCGCCGCGCGAGACTACCCGCAGAACCTTGGGTAAGGCAGTCCTGGCCAAAGTGCCCGGCACTCGGGGTGACGCGATTCGCGCGATTGAAGTGCTGCCCGGAGTCGCGCGCGCGCCGCAAGGCCAGAATCCCTTGATCCGCGGGGGCGCGCAGTTCGATAGCGTCGCGCTGCTCGATGGTACGCCGCTCCCATTCCTGTATCACTTTGGAGGAGTAACCAGTGTTATCCCGTCACGGTTACTAGAGCGGGTCGACCTATACCCGGGTAATTTCTCCGCGCGCTACGGTCGGGTGACCTCAGGCGTCGTCGAAGCGCGCCTGCGCGATCCGGCGAGTGACTCACTGCACGGCGTGGTTGATCTCAGTCTCCTGGATTCTGCCGCCCTAGTGGAGGCCCCGCTCAGTGAGACGGTGAGCCTCGCGCTCGGAGCGCGCCGCAGCAACATTGATTTCGTCTTTGAAAATTTCGTACCCGAGGGGGCGTTTGAGGTGCTCGCGGCTCCGTTGTATTGGGACTACCAGGCCGTAGCGAGTCTGCGTCTAGCGCCTAAGCACTCTTTGAGATTGGCTGCATTCGGCGCCCGGGATGAAATTCAGCTGCTGTTTGCGGACCCCAGCCAGGAAGACCCCAACTTGCGCGGGGATATCGAGCTGGCACTGGCGTTTCACAAGTTGCAGCTGCGCTATCAGGGGGAGGTGGGGCAGCTGCGTCAGTCGCTGACCCTCGCCTTGGGTAAACAAGATCAGAATCAGGTTCTGGGTCCCGAGACGCGCGCGTTTTTTGATATCTACGAGCTGGATGTTCAGGCCGAGTGGGAGCTGCCGATTGCGCCTAGCTTCGACGCGATTTGGGGGCTCGACCTTTCCCACCAAACCATCATCGGGGCGTACCGCGGGTCGGTTGCGGCGACCCAAGAGGGCTCATTCCAATATAGCGACAAGAACCGCGGGCGCCTGACCGTGGACGAGACGACGATCCCTCGGACGATGCCGGCAGTCTTTGCCGAAGCCCGCCTGCGTCCTGTGCAGGGGCTCTTGATCGTGCCAGGAATTCGGGTGGACTACTATCATCAGCTCGATGCGCTGACGTTCAATCCACGCGTGAGTGCGCGCTACGCGCTGACTACCGCCACTACCCTAAAAGCCGGCGTCGGCGGATACTCGCAGCCTCCGCTGTTCTACGAGTCTTTTGCTCCGGTGGGTAACCCTGCGCTCGACCCCTACCACGCGATTCACACCAGCGCCGGAGTTGAACAAGCGCTCGATGATACACTCAGCGTGGACGTCGAGGGGTTCTACAAGGCGCTGTACAATCGGGTTGTCGGCACCGCAGGGTCGGAGGCGCCGTACTTTCGGAACGGCGGGATTGGGCGCATCTATGGGAGTGAGCTGGGGCTCACGTGGACACCCACTGAGTCGACCTTCGGACAGCTGTCGTACACGCTCTCGCGAAGCGAACGCAGGGAGCCCGGCCGCAAGTGGCGCCTATTCGACCAGGACCAGCCGCACATCATCAACGTTGCTGCAGGGCACAGCTGGGACTCAGGCTGGGAATTGGGGGTGCGCTTTCGCTATGTGAGTGGCAACCCCAATACGCCCGTACAGCGCGCCGTGTACGACGCGACGCGTGATGTCTACGTGCCGATCTTCGCGGACCTCAACAGCGACCGCGATGCAGCGTTTCATCAGCTTGATGTCCGCGGTGAGAAGCGGTTCAAGGTGGGCGACGGCGAGCTTGCCGTCTACCTGGACGTGCAGAACGTCTACAACCAAGAGAACCCCGAGGGCTACGCGTATAGCTACGACTATTCGAAGCGCGAGACCATCAGCGGGTTGCCATTCTTCCCCAACCTGGGTCTCAGAGGTACACTATGAAAAGGCTTCAGGCGTGTTTGTTCGGTCTCTTGCTTGCCGCCTGTGGAGAGCCGCTGGTAATGCCTCAGCTCGTCCTCGAGGCCCGTGTGCTGGGGGCGCAGCTCTCACCGCTCGATGAACCTCGCAGCCAGCGCGCAGAGCTGGCGCCGGGTGAGTTTGGGCGGCTCAGGTTCTTAGTGGCCAGTCCCGAAGACGTTGAGGTTCAGGCGGTGGTGCATGTCTGCCGCGACGCGGGAACCAGCTTGGGCGCGCCCGTGTGCGCCGGTGAGCTGCTGGCGAGCCAGCGGATCGCGGGCAACACTCGAGAAGATCTGAGCCTAGAGTTCCAGTTGAGTGAGACTCTGGATCCAGGCGAGGACTGGCTGATATGGGCCGGCTTCTGTGCCGGTGGCCGCGCGAAGGCGCTCTCCGCCGACCGTTTCGCCTGTGAGACGGGTCAACCCCTAGAGACCTTTGCTCGCTTCAAGGCGGCAAGGCCCGAGGACGGTCGCGTAAATCTCAACCCGGACCTGAGCGACGATCGTCTTTCGCTCGGCGGTCGAGCATGGGCAGAGGCGCCATGGCTGGAGGCGGGTGAAGCCTGCGCTAGCTCGGAACTTCCGCGGGTGATCGTCGGGGAGACAGAGAGTCTTCGTTTTCGCCTGACCGGTGAGGATCGTCAGCCTCGGGTAGATGAGGCGGGCCAATTCGGAGCTCCTAGTCGTGAGTCCTTGACCTACTCCCACGCGGCGACGCTCTCAGGGCTTGAGCGGGCGTTCTCCGCAATCGACCATAACAGCGACGCTGCGGACTTCGAGCTGGAGTGGGATCTGGGCGCTTCGGCGAGCCAACCGCCTGACAGCGAAGGTCGAGTAGAGACGTTCTACCTTGTCGTGCGGGATGACCGCGGCGGCGCGGACTGGTTACGCAGGCAGGTCTGCCTGATCGATGAGTGAGTTTTCGAGAGCGGAGGATTTGAGATGTCAATACAAGTAGCGCTGGGTGCGTTAGTTCAGTTGGGCGCGCAATGGGTGTTGTGGTTCTTGCTGGCCCTGAGCGTGGTCGGTGTGGGTATCATTATCGAGCGCGGGATCTTCTTTATGAGCTCGCGAGAGAGCTTGGAGAAGCTGCAGACGCAGCTGCGTCAACATCTGCCGAAGGGGCAATTCGAGCGACTGCGAGCCTTACTGAGTGAGTCACCCAGTTTCGAGGCGCGGGTGGCGGCCCGTGCCCTGAGTGAAGACGGCGAGTCGGGGGCGGATGAGCAAATGCAGAGCGAAGCCGAACAGTCCCGCCTGGAGATGGAGCGCCACCTGGCGTTCTTGGGCACCGTCGGGAGCAACGCACCTTTCGTTGGATTGTTGGGCACAGTGATCGGGATCATCGGTGCGTTTCAGGAACTCGATCGGAGTCAAGGCGCCTTAACCACCGGTCTCATGAGCGAGATCGGTGAAGCGCTGCTAGCGACTGCGGTTGGTTTGCTAGTGGCGCTGCCAGCGATCGCCGCATACAACATTTTTAGACGATTGATCCAGACACGGATGGGCCGAATTGAGGTGCTCAGGCAGCAAGTGCTCGGTCACCTGAAGCAACGCGCGCGGCTCACCGCAGACGGAGCAGAATAGTGGCCGCCCGCAGAAGCGACGCGGACTTTATCAGCGAGATCAACGTGACGCCGCTGGTGGACGTGATGCTGGTCTTGTTGATCGTCATGATGGTCACGGCTAGCTACGTCGTGACCAAGAGCCTCGGCGTTGATTTGCCCAAAGCCGCTGAGGGAGGGCAGTCCGAGAAGTCGTTGGTCGTGACCGTGGAGTCCGATGGACAGTGGCGCCTCGAAGGAGCGTCCATCAATGAAACGCAGCTGCGACAAGAGGCAGCGCGGGCGCTCGCCAACAACGCGCAACTGCGGGCGTTGATCGCCGCTGACGGGAGTGCGGCTCATCGACACGTGGTGGCCGCGATGGACCTCTTGCGGCAAGTGGGGATTCACCGGGTCGCCATCGGTGTTCGGCCGGAGCGCTAGTCATGAACTCGTGGATTGTTTTCCAGCCCCTGTTTGCGAGCGCGCTGCTCCATGCTGGCGCCGCGATGGTCCTTCTGGTTTCCGCCCAAAGTGTTCCGCGCGCCCCACACTTGCCAGAGCCGCTCGTCGTCTTGGAACCTCTGCCCCCGCCGAAACCGATGCCCCCCGCGGAGGCGTCTATCGCCAAGGTGCGTGACCTGCCGTCTGCAGCGCCTCCACCTGCGGCATCGAAGCTACGCCCCGCGAACGTCACTGAGCCCATACGGCCGGCGCAGCCAGCAGTTGAGCCGCAGCGAGCGGCTCCAGTCCGGTTGGTGGGGGTTCGCTTGTCCAACGGATCGGGAATGCTCGCCTATGGCGAGGTCCGCTTCACGGGTTCGCCAGGTTCGGAAACAGCAGGGGCACAAGCACGCGCGGGGGCGTCGGGGACTCCACGCCATCCGCTTTCGCCTGCGCGCGGTCCTGCCCCACTCGACGCTGTCGCTCTCGCCGATCTGTCTCTAAAACCGCAGCCGCCAAACCTCGACTCGTCGCTCCGAAGGCACTATCCAGCTCAGCTGCAGGCACAAGGCGTAGAGGGAGAGGCGCTCGTTCGAGCGAAGATCCTACCCACCGGGAAGGTGGGGCAGGTCGCCTTGTTGTTCGAGAGCGACCCCGGGTTCGGGCAAGCGTGTTTGCAAACCGTCAGGGACAGCGTTTGGTCTTCGCCGCGCGACGCCGCAGGGGCTGAGGTCAGCACCCAGGTGCGTTATCGATGCCAGTTTCGGATCGGCCGCTAGCTGAGTAGGCTGCGGCTGGTGACTCTGCTGCTCTGTCGATTGCATCCTGCTGCGTTGAACGTTTAGGTGGGCTTCGGGAACGGCACTCAGCCATGAAACTAGCGGTGATGAGACGAGCGCTGATGAGACGAGCGCTGATTGGGTGCCTTGGGCCTTTGGTGTTGGCGGAGCCTGTCTTGGCCGAGCCGGGAGCGAGCGCAGGTCGCGCAGAGACGCAGCGCGGCATTGAGACTGGTTCGGCCGCTGCGCTCGATAGCCCAGTGGCCATCACCGTCGAGGCGTCGGGTTACGAGGTGGATACGTTCGCCGTGCGTGCCGCCATAGCGACCGAGCTGGGTCTCGCGGTGGCAGAAGAGGGCGCTGAGGCACGGACGCTGGTGTCGGTGCTTGTTGAAAAAGACCGCGACCTGGTCGTAGTGCTCAAGCGCGCTCGCACCTCCGAGGTGAAGCGAACGATAGCAGCGCCTGGGCGTCCCGACGAAGTCCCCGAGGCGGCGAGTCTCCTGATCGGCAACATGGCCCGGGACGAGTCCGCGGCGTTGCTCGCAGGTTTGCTCGCAGGGGTGCGTGCGCAGCCGGTTCCAGCAGCGTCCGCTGCCGCACCTGTGCCCGAGACCTCGGCCGAACCTTCGCCACCCAGGCAAAAGGAGAGCGCTGAAGCAGGCCTCGCTCGCCGACCCTACAATCTGTCCCTATTTCACCCGTTCAGCTTGCACGAGAACAGCGACGAGCTGGAGATCAGCGTGGAAGCGGGGCTCGTCTACAGTCGCCTAGGGGCG
>JBDKJZ010000149.1:0-10459 GCA_039796375.1 Pseudomonadota bacterium | reverse complement strand
AGAAATTGAGCCAGCGAAAAGATCGCCCTAACTTAAGCGCGGAGCTACTGCTGAGCGTTGCGAAGCGCGCGATTGTCGATGAACAGCAGCGGGCCTCCACGTTGATGCCCACGCTCTCCAGCATCGCGTCGGCATCCCCGTTCATCGGGTTGTTCGGTACGGTCTGGGGGATCATGCAGGCGTTCATGCTAATCGGCATCGAGAAGAGTGCATCATTGCCCGTGGTAGCACCGGCGATTGGTGAGGCTCTGATCGCGACGGCCTTTGGCCTGGTTGCAGCTATTCCCGCGACGATCGGTTACAACTTCGTCGATTCGCGAATCGCGGACCTGCTCAGTGAGCTTGAGGCCTCCAGCGAAACCTGGGTTGAAACCCTAGCTGCCGATCCGCGCCTGCGGAAAGCGCGCAGCGGACAAGTCTAGCCCATGGGTGCAAAGATCGGCGGACGCGGACGCGGCTTTCGCGAAATCAACGTCACCCCCTTGGTGGACGTGATGTTGGTGCTCCTCGTCGTGTTCATGGTCACCGCGCCGCTCTTGACCACCGGGCTCAAGATCGATCTGCCCGACGTCAAGGCGGCGAATACGCCTGTCAAGGACGCGCGCCTGCTCGTCACCGTGACCAAGGAAGAGCGCGTGATGTTCGGCGATGAGGACGTGACTGGACGTATCGTCCAGGCCCTAGACGAGAACAATCGAGTGCAGCAAGAGAAGGAGCTGTACATTCGCGCCGACAAGGAGGCGCGCTACGGAATTGTGGCGGAGGTCGTCGCCGCTGCCCGGGCCAGCGGTGTCGTCTCGCTCAACCTCTTGGTGCAGCCAGAGATCGAAGAGAGCGACTCTGCGTCTCTTGACGAGACGCCCCGGAAGAAAGGCACTACGCCCCAGTCCGAGGACAACAAGTAGGGCAAGGTATCTTGGACTCAGGCAGCACTCACCGGGCTCTCGACGTATGGCTAGCACTGCTGGCAGCGGTGGCGGTTGAGGTCGGAATTTTTGGGGTGTTTGCGTGGCACGTCGAGCTGCATAGCCTAGACAGCCAGACGCCCCCGAAGCCTCCCGAGATGGCGATCGCAGTCCAGCCCGTGATTGACGACGTTCCGTTGCTGAAGCTGGGAAGCAAGCCGCAGAAGTACAAGCTTCCAGAGATGTGGAAGAAGCCCGATCCGGTAAAGCGCTACGAAGACAAGAGCGCCCCCACCGTGGACGCGCAGAAGAACCCCGAGAAGCTCCCTGAGAACGAAGTCGCGCAGGCTGACGAGGCTCCGGCGCCTGAGGACGCCGAGCTCGCGAAAGAGGTCGATGAGGACATTCCGGAAGTGGACGAAAAGAAGGAGGAGCCGAACCTTCAGGAAGAAGGCGCCGCCGACGGCGTAAGAGAGGGCACGGAAACTGATCCTCTGAAAGCTTTCGTGATCAGTCAGTACCGAATCAAGATCATCGGCTGGTTCAAGGCAGGGTTCTCTCCGCCGAGTCAAATTGACTGTGAGACGGCGGCTGGGCTGCGCACGAAAGTGGTCGCGCAAATCGGATCCGACCGAAGCGTCGTTTCGTACACTCTGAGTTCAGCCAGCGGGAACGCCATCTTTGATTCCCGGGTTTCCTCGCATATGGATCGGAAAAAAGGGCAACAGCTGCCGCCCCCTCCGCCCAACTATGCGGACATTCTTGACTCGGTGGTGAACCTGAACTTCAGCGGTGAGTTGCCCAATTGCAAGCGCTCGGGGCTTCCGGATACGACGAAGAACGACCCCGCTGAGGCTCCCGCGGCCCCGCCAACTGACGGGGATTCGAACGACGGCAACTAGCTTCAGCCTTTACCTAAGGACTAATCAAAATGAGGACTCTACACCGTTCACTGTTCGCGTGTTTCGCGCTGCTCATCGCGGGGAGCGTATCCGACACAGTTTTCGCGCAGACGGCAAACGGCAAAGTTGATGAATCACAGCTCGGGGAGCTGCTCATCACGGGTAGCCAAGAAGACACCCGGCCGAAGCTGGCTATCCTGCCGTCGCTCTCTCCCGATCTTGAGGACGTGATTGTGCGTAACGTTGTCCGTCGTGACTTCGAGCTGACCGGCCTTTTTCGGATGAGTGAGGACAAGCAAGCCCCTGAGGGCCAGTACGGGTTCGACGATCAAGTGGACGTGAAAGCCTGGGGTAACCTCGGTGTTCAGGTGGTCCTGAAGGTGGCCGCTCGAAAGGTGGGCAATCAAGTCGAGGTCAGCGGGCAGGCGTTCTTGCTAGCCGCCGGCGAAAAGCCTGTCTACCGCAAACAAATCAGGGTGAACGAGGACGAGGTTCGAGTCACCGCCCACCGCATCACGGACGCGCTTCTGGGCGCGCTGACAGGGCGCCCCGGTGGCTTCGCGAGTCACCTCACGCTGGCGTCCAAGTGGGGGCGCAACTACGCCGTGTTCACGATCGACGCGGACGGTCACAATATCGAGAAGCGGACCGACCCAAAGCACACCAGCATGGCGCCAGCCTGGGGCCCAGCAGGTTACCTGTTCTACGTGCAGAGCGAGAACTACTCACCGTTTCAGATGATGCGCCTGGGTGAGGAACGCCCGTTGGCGTTGCCGTTCAAGACGTCGACCTACTCGCTCGCCTTCAGCAAGGATGGGAGCAAGCTGGCGGTCAGTGTCGCGCAGCCCGGCGGCAGCGCTATTTTTCTCGGGAACTCGGACGGCACCGAGATGAAGAAGATCTCAACAACTGAGGTGGCGACGCACCCGGTGTTCAGTCCGAGTGGCAAGGTGGGCTGGATTGGTGGCGGCGGCGAGCAGGGGGCCCAGCGCGTCTACCTGGACGGGAAGGCCGTGTCGCCGAGTGGGTTCTCGGCCTCGTCACCAGACTTTTGCGATACGGAAGACGGCATCCGGCTGGTCTATTCCGTGTCGGTTGGGAACGGGCGCTCGGATCTCGTGTGGAGCGACGAGCAAGGGCGCGGAATGGCGCGGCTCACTCAAGGCTCGGGCTCGAACACCTATCCGGCGTGCAGTCCTGATGGGCGGATGGTCGCATTTTTCTCGGAGCGCAAAGAAAACTCCGGGCTGTATGTGAAGTCGCTGAAGAGCTTCCAGGCGCATAAGATATCGAGCCGAATCGGGCAGTCGCTCCGCTGGGCCGCGTTGCCGCCGCCCGCCAAAGAGCGGAGCGTCGAGCGAAGCGACTGAGTGGCTCGGGGTAGCAATGCTCGCGACGCCTAGGCTCTGTACGGTTCTGAGCCTAGAGAACAAGTGTTGGCAACGGACATCTCTCCCGCTCCGATCCGTATAGCGCTCGATTCTCCCTGAGAAGCCAGCTTGGAACTGCTCAGAGTGTTGCTGTCGTTCCTTCAAACATGCGGTCGTCGCGGGACGGCGCTACACGGCTCAGTTAGGCGGATACGCCCTCGGCGCGTCCAGGACTTCGCGCATGCGGCGCGCTAAGGTATCCAACTGGAAGGGCTTGTTCAGCAGCGGGTATCTCCCTGCTGACAGCGCTGCGATATGCTCTGGGTTGTCCACGTGACCTGACATCATCAGGATCGGGAGCGCCGGGTCGAGTGCTCGAAGGTGTGCCGCGAGATCCAGCCCACTCTTTCCCGGGAGGCGGATGTCCGTGAGCACACCTTGAATCCGCTGGAGTTGCGGTCCAAGAGCGAGCGCTTCCTCGACGGAGCCGCAGGTGGTGACCGCGTAGCCTCTATCCAACAACGCGCGTTCGGTGGCGTGTCGCACGGCTGGGTCATCCTCGACGAGCAGGAGCCGCTCAGTCCCTCCGACGATCGCCTTGAACGGGACTTGCGCGAGGGTGGCCACCGGTTTCTCCGATCGAGGCAGCAGCAGCCGAAAGGTCGTGCCCAGTGCTGACGTAGCCAAGAGCTCAAGTCTTCCGCCGTAGCGCTGGGCGATGCTCTGACACGTGGGCAGCCCGAGGCCGGTTCCCGCGCTGCCTTTGGTCGTGAAGTAGGGATCGAAAACCTTGTTAGCGTCGGCGCGGTCTATCCCTCTGCCGTTGTCGCTCACGAGGAGTTGGACGTACCTGCCGGGGGGCATCGAGCTCACGCGGTCGGTCGCTTCGCTGAGGTCGACCTCAGCCGCGCTGATGTTTACGAGCCCCCCGCCGGGCATCGCGTCACGCGCATTCAAGGTCAGGTTCAGCAGGCACAGGTGGACGTCACTGGCGCTTGCGACCGCGGGAAGAACGTTCGCGCCCGCCCGCACCTGAACGGCGACGAGCTCTCCGGCGGCCTTCTGGAGGATGCCAGCGGCCGTCCTGGTGACGTGCGCGACGTCGACCACCTGAACAAGCCCGACCTGTTTGCGCCCAAAGGCCAAGAGCGATGCCGTCAGCTGCGCGGCCCGCTCAAGCGTGTCATCAACTTCACTCCAGCCGCGGTCCCTCTCAACAGGCGAAGTGCTCGGGTCGCGTAAGAACGAGGCCTCGGCCATGAGTACCGTGAGCAGATTGTTGAAGTCGTGGGCGACGCTACCCGCAAGCCGAGCTAAGGCCTCTTGGCGTTGGGCACTCGCGAGCTGCTCCTGAAGCGCGCGTTCACTCGTGACGTCGGTGACCCCGCCGACCAGTCGCCTGAGCGTTCCTTCCGCGTCCAGCACCGGGACGATTCGATCCCTCAGCCAGCGAGTGTTCCCGTTGCCGTCGATAATCCGGTACTCGTTCACCAAACTGCGGCCTTTCGCTAAGTCGGCGACGAGTCCGATCGAGCGCTCCCGATCGTCAGGGTGGAGGACCTGCAACCAGCCACCTCGCGCCTCTACTTGTTCTGGCGTCAGGCCCGTGGTGCGCTCAAATGAGCCCGCGACGATTTCCGGAAGCGCGCGCGTTCCATCCATGGAGGCGTCGTACACGTAGTCGCTGGCGTGTTCTGAGAATAGGCGTAGCCGCGCTTCTGCCGAAGCCGTTCGCGCCTCGCTGGTCTTGCGCGCTGTGACGTCTAGGGCCGTGCCGACCATTGTTGTCGGCTGCCCGCCCTCCTGGAGCACGCGTCCTCGCGCTTCCAGCCACTTCACCTTCCCCGAAGGTGTAATCAGGCGGTGCTCAATGTAGTACTCCTTAGCGCAGGTCGCGACCGCGTCGGCAATTGCCTTCTGCACCCCGTCGACATCGTCGGGGTGCAGTCGATCGCGAAACGCTTCGAAGCTTCCGTCAAACTCGCTTGGAGCGAGCTCATAGAGCTCGAACACCCGATCGGACCAGGTGATCAGTCCGGTGCGAATATCCCAGAGCCAGACCCCGAGCTTCGCGCTGTTCGCTGCTTCTTCATAGATCTCCGCAGGTAGGGTAGCCACAAGAGTCTGAACTATATAGGCTATGCGGGTTTCGAGCGTACAAAATCTAGGCGCAGAAAGTGCACTAAGAGGACGCCTAGGTTGTGGCTGGTGGTCAGAGATAACCCAGGGTCAAGCGCTCCAGCTCGGCGCGCTGCGCCTTTTTTAACAACCCGACGGCCACCACGCACAGGTTCTCAGGTGTGAGCCACGTATTTGCCGCAGCCAGCACATCCTGTGGGGTCACGGCCTGAATCTGGGCCAGACGCTCTTCCGAGCTGCGCCGGAAACCCGCTTGCTCCTCGATGGCGAGGTACTCGACCATCTCTTCAGCGGTGTCCGTCATCATCAGCGTCTGCCACTGATGACGTTGCTTGGCGCGGCCCAGCTCCGCGTCTCCTGGTTTCTGGGCGCGGAGCTCGCTCACAATCGAGAGCAGCTCAGTCAGGACCGGAACGGCTCGAACGTGTCCCGACTCGGCCGAGAACTCGATTAGGCCGGAGTCCGAGTACGTCTCGAAGTGCCCAGCCACGTCGTAACACAGGCCACGCTGATCACAGATCCGGTGATACAACCGCGTAGCCAGGCCGTCGTCCAACAAGCGCATGAGCAGTTCCATCGCTGGCTCCTGCGGGGAAATCGTACTCGGACCCCGGAATCCTACCCGCAGAGCGGTCTGACTCGCGCTTTGATGGACGAAGCGAAAGCTTGGGCCGCTCAGCTCGCCGGGCGGAGTGCAGCGCGGTTCCTCACCAGGTGGCAGGTGGGAGAAGTGCTGCTCCAGCTCACGGAGGACCTCTTCGGGATCTCGGGGACTAGCGACCGCCAAGACGGTGTTGCGTCCGGTATAGAATTTCTGGTGGTGGGCTAGCAGGCGCGCCTCAGTGAAGTGTTTGAGGTGCTCAAGAGTTCCCGTGATGGGCAAACCTAGCGGATGGTCTCTGAACACATCGGCTCGGATCAGGTTGTCGGGGTCGATGCTGTTACCCTCGTCATCCAGCCCCTCGAGGATCTCTTCGCTAACGATGCCGCGTTCGATCGTGATGCCCTCGAACCGTGGCTCCTCGAAAATCTCTGCGAACACCGGGAACAGGGGACTCAAGTTGTGGGGCGGAACGGTGATCGCCATCGAGCCCATGTCAGTCGCGGTTGCTGCGGAGAGCGTTCCCCCGAGATTCTCGAAAGCCAGCGCTTGCTCATGAGCCGAGGGGTAGGATCTCGTCCCTCGATAGATCATGTGCTCCAAGAAGTGGCTCAGGCCGTTCTCCTCCTCCGACTCATAGCGAGAGCCGATGTTGAGCTGGGCGTGAACCACCGCACGCTGGGCGTGCGGCATCCGCAGGACGATCAACCTCAGCCCGTTGGACAGGCTATGGCGAGCAGGCAACGCCAGCTTCTCGGCCATGTCGGTCAGCCCGAATTCTCGGGGCCTTCTTCTTCGGTAGCGTCGTCGGCACTTGCCGGTTTGGACAAGGACTCGCTGATCACGATCCGCTTCGCGCCCTTACGCAAGCGGGACACATAGCTCGCGATGGCATCAGCGCGCTTCTGCTCTTGGAGGTTTCGCAGCAGCTCAGTCTTGTCCTTTTCAAAGTCCTCGCGCTTGGCGAGGTCCTTCTCCTTCAGCTGCATGGCTAGCCAGCCACCGAAGCCCTCTACCGGTTCGGCAAGGTAGGTGTCATCCTTCTCCATCGCGAAGATCTTCTTCGCAGCTGTGCGGTCCTTGACGCCCGGAGCCGGGGTCGAGGTCGCGGTGAAGGGGCTACCAATCTCTAGAGTCGGAACGTCTGCTCGCTGCCGGAGCAGTTCCACGAGGCGAGCCTTGGAGGAGTCCGGCGCGGGCACTGTCACTGCGGACTCCAGTAGACCTTCTATCGCCTCACCCAATTCCTTGCCCGTCTGACCCGCGCTCAACACAGATTGCGCGAAAGCCTTCGCGCGGCTCTTGGCCGAATCCTCTGCGGCGAGGCCGCGGGCGACAGCGCGGCGACCCCGAGTCTCGATGTCCGCCGCGGCTAGCTTGCCGTGGTACTGGAGCACGTGAAATCCCTGAGCGGTTTCGATAGGTTCGGTGCTGCCACCCGCTTTCAGCGTCGAGACTGCGGCGATCAACTCTTTGGCAACTGGACCGTAGGCGTCCGTTAGACACCCAAGTTCGCCTCCGACTCGAGCGTTCTCGCTGTCGCTGAACACTCGCGCGACGGTCGTGAACGGGACACCTGCTTTCAGCAGGGCGGTGACCTCGTCGGCGCGCACACTCTGGGCGCCACGCTCATCGGCTTCGGCGCCGGCCGGAAAACGGAGCAAGACCTCACTGACTAGCGGACAGCCTTCGGTCCACTTGGACTTCTGGTTCTCCCACTCTTTGTTGACGAGGTCTTGGGCGACTTTGGCGGCCGCCTCGTCGGAGATGTCCCCACCCACGCGCGCAAACCAACTGAAACCCGCCTCGACGTAGCGTACCGTGGCGCGGCTGCGCGCGAGCTCAAACTGAGCAAACGCCTCTGCCTCTGAAACGCGGACCGCGGAGGTCACGAGCGCGCGCACGCGGGACGCGGTGATTTCGTCGTGCTGAAGCTGCTTGAACTCCTTTGGGCTCATGCGCATCAAGCCGCGCACCTGGCGCTTGTAGATCTCGTAGTCGAACTCTCCGGTCTTCGTATTCTTGACGCGAATGTAGGAGATCGGGTCGAGCGCCCCGGTGACCGGCACTTGCCGTCCGGCGAATAGGGCCTGGGGTAGGGGGGCGGCCACAGGCCATGAAAAGTGAACGCGACCCAGGGCGAGCTCGGCGTCGATGTCTTCTTCGCTGACCTCGATGCCCAGGCGCCGGGCTTCGCTGAGAAGCAGCTCCCGCTCAACCAACGCCTCCGCGGCAAGCGCCGAGAAGCCCGTTTCTTTGAGCTGCTTGTTGGTAGCGCCTTGGGGTGGGACCAAGCGCAGCAGAAAGTTGTAGTCCTTGGCCTGGACGCAGGACTTGTCGACGCGGACGAAGCATTCCTCGACGACAGCCGCGGCACCCCCGCGAAAGTCGAGCATGAACGCCGCTGCGATCAAGATAACGACGCCACTCATCACGGCCTTCATCAGGCCACCCTGTCGGAATATATTCAGCATTTTTGCTCGTTCGTTGGGGCAAAGTCCGGTCTCGAGACTGCCCGCGCAGGCGGCGGCACATACCATCAAACAACCCCCAGGTAAACGCTCCCGGGGCGAAGCCAGGGGGACCCTGAGATCGGCTCAGGCGATCTTTTTCACGGTCAGCGCATCACGAAGGGTCAGCATTAGTGCTGCCAGGTCCGCCTCCGTTCTGACGAACGTGACCTCATACCAGGTGTCTAAGCGCTCGCCTGGGGCACTTGGCTGGTCGACGGGGATCACCGCTTGTTCGAACTCCGCGTAGCTGGGGTCGAGTTCGGCCTCCGCCAGCGCGCGTACCCGCGCGAACAGCTGGTCCTCGGACTCACCGGGATAATCGCCCGATCTCGCGCGGATTACGACCTTGACCCGATGCTCCGGTGACGCTTCCGCGGCGACTCCGCTATCCATAATCAAGTTGTCTCGAACCCGATCGGCCAAGACCACGCAGGAGCCGAGTGTTCGGAACACCTGGAACCCTTCGGCGACTAGATGGCGTTTCAGATCTTTGGGGTTCAACGCGGTCTCGCCTCGAAAAAGGAGCGACAGGCAGCAGGTGGCGTAGTGTAGCCTCCTCCGACTCGCCCAGTCTCAGTACGTGTGAATCCGGGACTAACCGGCCAGAAGACCTAACGCTTATGCTGTTAGTATGAGCAGCATCGCCGTGAACATGGATACCGCTCTCCAGGACACCTTCGCTTCGGATGGGCCTCTCGCCGAGGTGGTTCGGCCTTACCAAGTCCGAGAGGGGCAGCTCCAGATGGCAAAGGCCGTCGAGTGGGCTCTGAAAAACGAGAGCGTGCTCTTTTGCGAGGCAGGCACCGGTACTGGCAAGACGCTGGCGTACCTCATTCCCGCCATCCTGAGCGGCAAGAAGGTGATCATCTCGACGGCCACGCGCGCCCTTCAGGAGCAAATCCTGAGCAAGGATTTACTCCTGGTTGAACGTGCGCTCAAGCGGCGTGTTTCCGTGGCGTTGATGAAGGGCCTTGGTAACTATTTGTGCTTGCGTCGCTTCAACGAGTTCCGCGGTTCTGAACACGGTAGCTCAGCGAAGTGGGCTGGAAAGCTGCGCGTGCTTGATCGGTGGCGCGAGGAGACCGAGACGGGTGACTTCTCAGAACTCGCTGCGCTTGCCGAGGGCGATGAACTGATCTCGCACATCAATTCGTCTAGTGATACGCGCGTAGGGCCACGCTGTGCCTACTACGCTGACTGCTTCGTCACACGGATGCGAAAAGAAGCGGAGTCTGCGCAGATCGTGCTTGTGAATCACCACCTGTTCTTCGCAGACTTGGCTTTGCGCGGACCGCACCCGGGCCGGGTATTGCCCGACTACGATGCGGTGATTTTCGACGAGGCGCACCAGATCGAAAACGTCGCGACGCTATTTTTTGGGGTGCGGGTTTCGCGGCGCCGTGTGCTGACACTTCTGACGGAAGCTGAGCGGTTGTTGAGCGCGCACAGCGGAACCGTCTTCACGACGGCTCCAGCCCAGGTCGCCAATTCAGCAGAGCGTTTTTTTGAGAGCCTGCGTTCAAGCGCACGGAGTCATGAGCCGCGAGTCGGCCTGGAGTCGGGCACCTGGTCGGGCCCGGCGTACCAGGCGTATCTGGAGCTCGATACAGCGCTTGAGGGCCTGGAGAACGCGGCTGAGGTTCTACGCGGCACCCCTGAGGACGCGCGCGATGACAAACGGGGTGAGGGCTTGGACGGCGTGGTGCGTCGCTGTCAGTCTCTGAGAACGGCGCTGGCGACGATTGTCGAAGGGGCACCTGGTAGGGTGGCTTGGCTCGACACCGAAAGCGCAGGCCTGGCGCTCAGCTCAACGCCAATTGATTTGGCGGACACTCTACGCGACGCGGTGTTTGATCGTATTCCCAGCGTCGTGCTGACAAGCGCTACCCTCGCGACCTCACACTCTGCTGCGCTTGACGATGAGAGTCAGCCGTTTGCTTTCATTCGCTCCAGGCTGGGAGCGGACACCTGTGAGCCAGAAGTGAACGAGCTCTTGGTCCCTTCGCCCTTCGATTTCAAGCACAACGCG
>JBDKJZ010000148.1:0-10569 GCA_039796375.1 Pseudomonadota bacterium | reverse complement strand
AGACCGCGAAGGATATCGTCGATGGTCTCAATGGTGACCTCAGCCAAGAAGACCTGATCGGCTTTGACTACATCAAGCAAGCTGTCCACGGACGTCTCAACGCCGTCCCGAAGAGCACCGCTGACAAGCTCGCCACGATTCCGCTCGACAAGGTATCCGCCGACATCCTGGGAGAGGACAAACTCGCCCGCCTGAAGCTCTTCACCGAAATGGGCGCAGACCAGGCTCTGCCAGCGCACGCCCCCGGCTACCAAGAAGCCACCCTGCGCCGCATTCAAGGGACTGAATTCGAAAGCTTGATGCTCGCCCCTGAGATGGAGACCCAGTTCGATCGCAGCGGGTACTTCCAGTTCAAGTTGGGCGATAGCTTCACGACCGTCCAGAATACCACCGTGCCTTCTGTAGTTCACTGGGGCACTAAGAAGGGTCTGGATGAGGTGGAACGCCTGAACAACTTCGCCGCCAAAAACAACCTGTGGCTTGAACAGTTTAGCGACCCCGCCATAGTCGGCCTCGCCCGCGAGATGCAGCGCAAGAAGATCAAGGACGACGACCTTCGGAAACTGTTGAAAGAGAACGTCTACCGAGCCGTGATGCTTCACGAACTCGGCCACACGGTTGGGCTCCGGCACAATTTTGGCGGCAGCGCGGATCCGCTCAACTACCACGATGAGTACTGGAAGCTGCGCGCGAAGACCCTACCCAGCGAGGTCGTCGGCCCGAACGAACAGCCCGGCAGTCTGAACAGCTACTTGCGTAGTAACTGCACTTTGATCGACCCAACGAACGAAGCCGAGTGCGAAGAACAGGCGAACGGTCGCATGGCTGAGCTTCAGTACTCGACGATCATGGACTACGGCGCTCGTTTCAACTCCGACTTCAATGGGCTTGGGCGTTGGGATCGGGCGGCACTCGCCTCGGCCTACGGCAACCTGGTGGAAGTATTCGACGAGTCCGTGGGCGTAAGCGCCGATGTCCGCGCAGCGATTCAGGATGCCAACAGGCGCTTTAGCCCCGGCCTGCGCCAGGGCTTAGTGAACGCTATGGACCTTCACTACACCGATTTACCAAGCGCATTGGGCGGGGTCGCCAACCTAGGTAAGCGCAAGCTCATTCCGCGTGCCGAATGGCAGAACGACTCTGAAGCAGGCCTTCTGAAAGTGCCGTACATGTCCTGCTACGACGAGTATGTGGACGCCGTGGATTCGTGCCACCGCTGGGATCACGGTCCCGACAACTACGAGATCACGATGGACTACATCCAGCGCTACAAGGAAAACTACGTATTCAACAACTTCCAGCGAGACCGAGTCGGGTTCAGTGGGCGTGAGGTCTTACTGCGGGTAGCCACTCGCTATTTGCTACCCATCACCAACATGTACCAGCACTGGCTGTTCGGGACCTTCGGGCGGAGTCAAAACACGCCGCAAGCGGCGCTGGCGTCGCTCGCGACCGTGCAGGGGTTCAACACCCTGTGGAACGTCATGGCCACCCCCGAGTACGGAAGTTACGACCTAAACCAGGAACGGAACACCTACACACAGCTCACCGACAGCCGGAGTCGTGACACGGACCGAGACCTGGTACCGCCACCCGCGCTGTACGTCGAGCCCGGGGTGGGTCGCAGGAGCTTCTCGAGATACGACTACAGCTCGGGCTACAATGTTTATGATCGCGTTCTGGAGTCAGGACATTTTTATGAGCAAATGGCGGCGATCATTGCTCTTACCAGCTCGGATGCTTCGGTCATAGGACTTGGCGCGGACGTGGGGGCCGACGGCCTGCGCTACTCGATTCCGTACTACCTGATTTTCAGCGAGGAGCTAAATACTCTCTTTGGAGCAGCGTTCAGCGACGACTTCGCGCGCTTCTCTCCCCGCGTAGCCAACGGTCAGCTCATCCAGCAAGACGTGTTTCGCAGCGTCTCTGATGAAGTGTATGCCAGCGCACCTATAATCGAGACCCCCCTCCCATTCTCCTCGAAGATTCAGTCGTTGCTTTACGCTTCGGCCTTCTTCAAGTCGAACTACGACACTGAGTTCCTTCAGAAATCGCAGATCGCCATCCTCGGTAGTGGTGAGGATAGTACGCCCCCCGTCGGGTTCGAACCCGTGACAGCGTACAACCCGGTCACAGGGCGTAGCTACATCGCCTACCGACCGATTGACCCTGGGCGCCATGGCGAGGGTTGGTTGGGCGCCGAGCTCGTCGCTCGGTTGCTCTCACTCGATGCAGCTTGGGAAGCGACGGCCGATCCAGACGAGCGCCGGAGTCTGTCGTTTGAAATTAGCGACATCGCGCTCGACATTGAAATCGTTCGCGGGTTGTACGCGATCCTCAATAACAGCGTGTTCTAGCGCGGCCACTCGGCGTCCCGTCTGGCCAGCTCGTGAAGCGGCGCGCCCTCTCTGGGGTGGCGCCGCTTTGTGGTCTAAGGGGGTCTCGAACCGGTTAAGCAGCACGAGCGAAAGCTACTCTATCGCCGATCGAGGCCAAGCTGGGGGCCGCGCGTGAGCCGACTTGGGGCGCTTGACCTCGACCTCTTCGAACAGCAGGCTCGGCACAACGACGGTGCTCGGTGTCTCGAGCCCGCTGGGCCAAGTCGTCGAAAAATGCCCTGCGCTCAGCTCGCTGCTCGCGGCTACGATGTCCCGCAGGTCTCTCACCGACATCTCTCCGAGCGCCGCGCCGCGAACGAAGACGATTCGACCGTCTGGGTACAACTTGAACGCCGTTTGCGGTACGGGGGGAGAGAACCCGTTGGTCGAGAAGCCGCGGGTATCCAAGCGAGTGACGACGACGCCGTATTCAAGACCCTGCTCTGCGGCAGTCGCCAAGAGTCGACGTCTGAGCGCTGCCTTCGACACGCCCCTACGGCTCTCCATCACCAAATTCCCGATCCCGCCCTTAGCCCAGCCGCTCAATCCGGAGCGGCCATGCCCATTGCTTGACGAAAACTCTTTGCGTGGCGTTCGAGACATCAACAGCTGCTTCAGTCGGCCCGACTCGACCAGGGAAACGCGCTGCGGGATGACACCTTCATCGTCAAACGCATAACCGCCGAACAACGGGATCCCCTGAACGCTGTCTAGCGTCGGATCGTCGAACAATGAAAAATCACTGGGGAGCACGCGCCTGCCCAACCTACGTGCGAGCGGCGTGTCCTGGCCATCGTGTCCCGGCGTTCCCGACAAGCTGAGGCTGAGTAGCTCGGCTGTGATCTGAGCGGCAGCGATGCCCTCGAATAGAACAGGACCACTGTAATCCTCGACGAGCGGTGCGTCGCGAAGCGACGTCAGTTCAGAGCCGATGCGTGTCACCTGCGCCAAGAGCGCGTCGCTCGTGACCGTGCCGAACCACTCCTCCGAGTGACTCAAGGGCATTCCATCCGGAGCCTGGGTGGAACCCCGCACGCTAAACCGGGTTAGCTGAGACGGCTCGTAACTTCTCACGCCTTCGCTGGAGACAAAGCGTCGACGCACGACCCAAGCCTCCACCGCCACCTCACTATCGTGAATCGCTGGATAGGACAGGAACCGCTCAGAGGCGGCTAGGATGGTGCGGATCAACACGTCGCGGTCCGGCAACGTTGCGTGGCGATCGACCGCAACGCTTCGAGGCTCTTCGACACTGAAGTCCGCAGGTAGCTCATCTACTTCGACCTCACTTGCACGCTGAGCTTTCTTTTGGTCAAGGAGTTCGTTCGCGCTTCGGTAGGCTGTATCGGCAAGCAACCAAAACTCTCGTCGCAACGCCGTTCCGTCTGCTTGGACCGCGGGCTGCGGGTCATCGCCCGGCCTTTGCACTTCGAACTCAAGGTTGGGGCCCATGAAGTTCGAGTTGTCAACGCGGTGGTCCCCAAGGCGCAGCTCCACTTTGATCCGCCGCCCGGAATCGCGACGATCAACTGTCAGAGCTCCGAGCGACCCGCGTAACTCAACGAGCTCGAAGTCAATGACCCAGAAACCCACGTAGTACGGGGGCGGTCGCCCGGGACGCTCAAGCTCGCGGTGAGTGCGCAGCAGCTCGCTCTCCATCGCTTGCGAAACCGGATCGAGGGCGAGTGTGTCGAGTCGACCTTGCGCCTGCGCGTAGTCGTCAAGAAACAGCAAGCCGGCGATCAGTGCAGCCGGACGGCAGCGACGTCTGATGCCCGACCCCATCACTCCCGCCCCATTGGAGACGGTGACGGAGGCGGCAACAGCGGCGGTCGCTCATCGAGCGCCTCCTGACGGGCCACTTCGATTTGCGAGACTAGGATGCTAGGGCTCGTCGCCGACACGGGGACCCATCCTGACTCGGCACCGCAGGTGCCGTTGAACACTTCGAAGTCGTCGCCTGCCGCCACGATCTTCGAGAGCGCCGTTAGCGGTGTCCCTTCGATATCGACTCCGCGCACTAGCTCCTCCCTCCCGTCTAGGTAGACGCGGTAGACCATGGTTGGCATCACCTTAAACGCCTGAGTATCGTAGCGCTGAGTCTGGGTGAAGCCGCCGGAAATTTCTGTAAAGCGCAACCCATACCGAAGGCCCTGGCGACCCACCTCCTCAAGCAGCGCCTGCTTGAGCGCCTCCCGTGAGAGCGGCTCTATCGGCTCAACAACTAGGTTCGCTTGGCGGGCGACTACCCCGTGCGCGGCCTGGCGCCGGCCGTGTCCGTTGGAATGGGGGAAGCCTCGAGTCGGACGTCGTGACTGCAAGAACCCACGCAGGATCCCATCCTGCACCAGCTCGGCACGCTGCGCCGCAACGCCCTGATCGTCAAAGCGGTAGAACCCGTTCAGCTGAATGCCGTTTACGCTGTAGAGGCTCGGATCATCGTATATGTTTAGCCGCGCCTGCATGATGGGCTGTCCAATCCGACTGGCAAACGTCTGACCTTCTGATTTGGCGTCTTGGCGATGGCCCTCAATACGATGGCCTAGAACCTCGTGGAAGAAGACTCCCGCGGCTAGGCCGTCTAGAATGGCGGGGCCAACGTAGGGTTCAACCACCGGTGCCTGGAGCAACGCCAGCGTGTCTCGAAGCACCTGCTCAAACCGGGCGAACAGCACGCTCTCGTTTGGCAGCGCGTCGATGGAACGCACATCAATCGAAGCGAAGCGGGAAACCGGCAAGCCGTCTTGCGCGACACTCTCGGCAGAGAGCCAGAGTCGCACTTGTCGACCGGAGACTTGCACGCTGGATTGTTCGCTGTTGGCGAGATAGCGGGTTTCCGTGGAAACGTCGAGCGAAACGCTTGACGTCATGATGCTGGGATAGCTCAACGCCAGCTGCGACACTCGCTTCAGGCGCCCCTCCCAAAGGGCTTTGTCAACCACAGTCTCCAGTGATGGCTCGTGGAACCGAACGGCCTCCTCCTTGGATAGGTCCGGGCTCTTTTGCGCGTCGGACTCCTGAAGCTGGACGCTTGAGCGTACGTGCATCAAGTCCTCTCTGGAGCGCTCGTACTCCAGATTCGTCGCGTTCCAAATAGCTCGGCGAAGTGACGCATCCGCCTCCTCCAGCGGTAACAAGTTGAGGCCCCGAAATGTCGAGCCACCTTCGGAGCCTGGCAAGGGATGGGTGTTGTCTCTGGAACGACTTCCGAGACGAAGATCGATGTCCAGTGTTCGCGCCGACGATTCACTCGACGCTAAGAGCGCACCGTTCTGCGCGGAAATCGAAAGTTGCTGCTCCCCGATCACCTGATACGCGAGGAAATATGGGGGGTCAGGTTGAGACTGCAGGTGCGCCATCGCAAGCGCAATGGATTCATGCAGTACATGAAGTACCGGCGCGGGTTCGACGCTGGCAAGAGGTGATGAGCGCATCACCCGAAGCCCACTGGGCGCTACAGCTGGTCGCTGAGGGTGCTCTGAACTGACGCGTTCATCGGGCATTCGCGCCGCAGGGGCTGCCACGCAAGCCTGCACCAGAAGCGAAAGCGCAATGACGCCGAGCGTCGGCCGAATCTTAGCACCCAACCGCACGTTCACTCCTCACACTCGCCTAGCCTTATGATCGCCTGGGTTGGGTCCTCAATCAGTCCGAGCGCTAGCTTCTTCCTTCCGGTATTCACGGGCGCACCGGCCTTGAGCGACATCGGGGAAACCCCGGTTGCCTTCGAGACCATCTCCTGCCAGCCAATACCCGGCGGCGCAAACAGTGTGATGCAGGTCGCACGCTGAGTGTCGCCCGCTCGCGCGAAGGTGTAGTTGTAACTTTCGGAACCGTACTCGGCTCGCAGGCGATTCTCCTGCTTGCTCACTTTGTAGCCTCTGGACTCGAAGTACGTCTCTGCTTCGCGCCAGTTCATCTCGAAGATCTGCGGCCCAATACAGCGAATCTTTTTTTCGTACTTGCGGTACTGGTACAGCTGTCCCGTGGGGCACGTTGAATCGCCGGTCTTGGAGAGCTCCTCAACTTGAGCGGGCCCTACGTCTTTGTGGGGCTCGTTGTGGATGAGGTACGCGTGGTGACCCTGAAGCTTGCGGAGGGCCTTGTTCAGTTGCACGACTTCTTCGCGCAGTCTCGCGCGCTCGCAGATTCCCAGCGCACCCTGCACGGCAGCCAGGCTCTCTTCTACGCGTTCTAGGGATCGCGTATCCGTGGCAGATACCGCCCTATGCACGCTCAGGTAGTTCTGGCGACAGTCAGCGATCTCACGCGGGTCACAGCCACCGAGAATAGCCGGAATGGCCCACACCCACGGCAGCAGCCGAATCACCTAGCTGGCTCCGCCTGATTCAGCTCGGCGAACGTCCCGAACGCGAGTTCTATAGCGTCATCAACAGCCAGCGCTGCTAGCGGAGAGTCCTTAAATGGTTCGTCATGATCTCCGATCACAGCTAACACACCGCCGGCAAGGACGGGGACTTCGCCGGCAGCTTGCTTGCCCAGTTGTCCAAGGACAAACAGATGAGCGCACTCCATCTCCGAAGCAAGTACGCCTGATAGCGTCAACAATTTGTTGTAGCGAGCATGTTCTTCGTGCAGCGGTCCCCATTTAAACTCGCGACCGTACAGGGTGTCTTTCGTATGCACCGCGCCGAAGTGAACTCGACCATTCAGCTTGGCCTGCTGACTCGCAGCGAGCGACGCGACTACGAGCGGCCATGCTGCCAGCGCAGGAATCTCACGGGGCAGGTAGTTATCGCTCGCCCCCTCATCTCTAACCGCCGCCGTAGCGACGACGACGTCACCAGTCTTCACGTGTTTCTGCAGAGAGCCGGAAGTCCCCACACGCAGGAGCACCTTGGCGCCTAGCCCGATCAACTCGGTCACGATTAGGTCGATACTAGGACACCCCATGCCCGTCGCGATCACGCCGACGTCCAACGTCATCCCATCGCGGCTGATGGTACCGGTGTACAAGTCGTGCCCGCGCGAGTGCTGCTTGATAGACACGTCGCTAAACTGCTCCGCGATCTTCGCGGCTCGGCTGCGAGAACCGGGGAGCAGCAGGTAGCGCCCACGACCTCCGTTGCCCTCGAAGTCGTCATGCGCGGCGTTGATATGAATTGGCGTCATCGATTTCCCCCTAACACCGTCTCTTACCACCCCAAGTTCTGGACCTGAACAAGATTCATCGGGTCTCAATGCCAGCGCTCATCAGAAACATCGGCTGCCCCCACTTTCCTAGAGACCTAGAGTCAAAGCGTACGGAGACCGCCGGCAACGAGTAACCCAAAAGGCCCCCTGCCGAAATCCGAACACCTTCAAGTATCGCCAAGCTGAACCTGGTTTGCCCGTAGGCAAACGCAGTGCGAACAGACTCACTTCTGGCGACGTGCGCTCCTCCAAGCTGGCCCTCCATGGGTACGACCGCTGCGCCGCCACCGACGGACATATCCACTAACAGACTCGCGCGGATAAGCTCCGACCGATGGCCGACACCTGCCCCGACCAAGAAAACTCGAAGCGTCGCTTGCCCTTCGTCCCGGGTCACTCGATTCACGGTAACAGGCACAGAACCAACGATTTCCGCGTTCCATTGCTCATTCAGAAACACCTGACACCGGGGAACAAGACTAAAGCTGCGCCCAAGGGTTTCTCCAGATAACAACCCGGCGCTCAGGCCTAGAGAAAGGCGTGATTCTGACGCACGGACCAACGGCGCTTGCGCGGTCGATGCACGCTGTTCGGTCACCGCTGGGGCTACCACTGCTGCGCGAACCAGCTCTGCGGCCCGTAACGCAATAACGCGCGGGTGCAATCCCGGTTCGAGCTGATCACTGGCCAACGTCGACCACGCCACACTACGACTGCCAGTCTCTTGGGCATGGCTCAGGTCGAGACTAGGGCCCTTCAAGGTCAGCGTAGACGGCTGTACTGAATTGTAGCCGTAGGCAAAATACAGCTCAGCGATGAGCGGTTGGTTTGCACGTGCGCGGTCGGATACAAACAGCACCTCCCACCCAAATAGACGAAATTGGGAATCCAGCTGTTCGGCGAGTGTGTCTGTCGTTTCAACGCCGTAGATGGCCACCACCCCGGTCCGGTGGGCCTTGAACTGAGCCCGGACCGCGTGCGTCTGAAGTAACAGTGCCGTGACCACCAGCCGCGCCAAAGTCAGAATTCTATGCCAGCCCCAAGGGAAGCCGCTGCGGTTGGCAACTGCGCTCACTTTGCGCAGCGTACCCCTAGCCAGTGCCGGGATGCAATCAGGGCCTTTTTCTGGAGTCCGCGTCCTGAGATTCGAGATCGCTCAGGGCCTCCGCAGCGTGGCGGTGGGGGCCACTTGGATGGAGCTGCAGGTACCGGCGAGCGGACTGACGCGCAGCGCCCTGGTCCCCCATGCGCGCCTGAGCCTCCATCAGCTGGCCCAACGCCTCACGCGCCAGAGGGCCGCTCGGCGACTCCCTTAGGTGAGTCTGAAACCATCCCACCGCTTCCGCACTCGACCTGCGATATAAGAACGCCGTTACCCCAAGAGTGTACGCAGCCAGCGCAGCCTGCGGAGTGCCCGGATATCTCTGGCGCACTTGCAGTAGGAGCTGCGCTGCTTGTGCCAGGTCCCCAGCGCCACGCGAGACATCAGCCCGCTTGAGCAGCTGGTCTGCGGTATCCGAGCGCGCTTCGTGTTCGAGGGTCGACCGCATACGCGCTGCGGAGTGCCCCGCTGAACCACCATTTGCAACCCGACCTGGGTCAGATGGACTGCCACGATCGGCGTCCTGCGTACTAGACTCAGGCCGGACTTCGAGGGGTTCAGGCTCCAACGCCTCTGGGCTCATCGCTTCCACCCGGGCTGACGCTTCAGAGGACGGGTCATGCACGGACGTAGACGTCAGGACCGCGTTGCCAGACCTCTCGGACGCCAGCAGGCGCTGGCCCTTCACGATCAGCATTTCATGTTGTAGCGTTCCACCGCTCACGGCTACGGCGCCACGCTCGACGCGCAAGTCAAACTCGCGGGTCCCCGCGTCCCACGCCACGTCAAACACGGTCCCCTTGACACGAACCATGTAGGGCCCTGCAGCGATGCCCCAGCTGTATCCGTTACGCGGCACCACATCAAGCGTTAGAGTTCCAGATTTCAGCTCCAGGTCGGCGCCATCGCTCGTGGTGCTGCTGACGACTACCTCCGCGCGATCGGCCAAAGTCACCGACGTCCCATCAGAAAACTGCACGCGCTTGGTGCCGTCCGGCAGAGCCCCATCGGACTTCCCTGCTGCGGCGGTGGGCAGCAACTGGCCATCCCCGTCCGTCAGCACGAAGGTCAACGGAGCTTCGCGACTGAGGGACAGAACCAGGACCAGCGCAGCGCACGCGCTCACCGCACCCAAGACCTGAAAGCGCAGCGAACAACGCAGCTTTTCAAGAACACCAAACCAGAGACGCTCGATACTATCGCGCCCCCCTGCGTTGCCCTGCGTAAGCTGACTCCGCTCAAGAAGCGCGAGCTGTTCATCGTAAAAAGCAACGATCTGTTCATCGCTTGGCGTGCTGTAACGCGCCCTTCGCTCCCAGTCTTGGACAGACCGAATCGGTTCGACCACCTGCTCCAGAATCCTCACGGTCGCTCCTCCAGTAGCTCTTTCAACACAGGATCTCGCACCGCCAGCTTTTCGAAACGCTCTCTGGCGCGACTGGCCCGCCGCTTGGCTGTCGAAACCGAGATGCGACAGACTTCTGCGACTTCCTCATGACTCATGCGGTCAATGTCACGAAGCACGAGCGCGATGCGCTCTTCCACAGGCATGCGGTCCAAGACCGCATAGGCGCACCTCAATGCCTCAAGGTGCTCGGCCTTGGGCGCAGCTCGACCCTCAACTTCCGGCGGCTCTCCAACCGCGACAATGTAGCGGCGGCTCACTTGACTCCTCCGAATTCGTTCGCGTGCTTGCAGTACAGCGATTCCCAGGAGCCACGACTCCACCTGGTTGGGGCGACCACGAAACCCTCCGATGCCCTTGAACGCGTGCAAGAAAACGTCCTGAGCGATGTCTTTGAGCTCGGTATCCGTTCCGAGAACCCGCTGCAACACCGCAACGACTCGTTGATAGTAGCGCCGGAACAACTCCGTATGCGCTTCCCGCTCCCGCGCAAGCAGGGCCTTTAAGAAGCGTCCCTGGTCGTCCTCGCT
>JBDKJZ010000147.1:0-10691 GCA_039796375.1 Pseudomonadota bacterium | reverse complement strand
GTAGTCGATGATGGCGGCGGACTCTTTATCCAAAGGCGTCTTCGAAATGTTGCGGTTCCACGGAGCGTCGGGTGGGAAGATTTGCCCGACAGCGTTGCCGCACTTTCCGGTCGCAGGCGCGAGACCAGGATTAGGCCCAGGACCAGCGCCACCAGCCGAACCCGGACTTCCAATATTGTCAGGAGCATCATCTGCGGGAGCATCATCTGCGGGAGCATCATCTGCGGGAGCATCATCTGCGGGAGCATCATCTGCGGGAGCATCATCTGCAGATGCACTGCCCTCCGCGCAGGTTTCCTCCCCATCGCCGCATTTGCTGTTGCTGCACGCAACCGCGGCGAACCACAAACCAAAACAAACAAGGCCGCCTCGATATCCCCTTCGTCCCATGCGGTAGCCATACACCGCGGTGCGCCACGGGGGAAGGCTGGTGAAAGCGGTGAAACCGAAAATGTCGGCAAAATCTCCGGTTAAGGACGTTCGCAGAAGAAGACTCCCTCCGTTCAGTGGCCCTCAGCTACTCTAACCCGTTCAGCGCGGCACCCAGCTTCGGGGGTAATCCGTCGAACGCTGGCGCGGCACAGCGCTGCGCCGTAACGCGTCGCGTCGCCGAGCGCCCTACGGCCTCGCGGTGCTAGGTCTCGCGGCCACGCTCGTGCTGGTTCGTCGAAGTTGGGTTCGCCGAAAGGAGTCCATGGAAGCTGCCCTCAAGCGCGAGTATGGGCGACACTGTGTACACGGTTCACTGAGCCGCTTGGGACGCGGCGGGCATTTTCGCCGCGCGCCTAGACCCTAACAAACTCTTCGTAGCGATTCCTTAATCGGTGCCTACTCGGTGCCTTCGGCGGCGGCTTCGTCCGAGTCGAAGGTCAGCGCTTGCTCAACCTTGCCTGAGGGCGCGCTCTTCACTGTGAAATCAAAGCTACGGCGCGGGCCCTCAATCGTGACTTGGATCGCGGTCTCGCTTTGACGATTGAAGCTGACAGAAAGCTGCTTGTCGAAGGGGGTGTCCAGCGTGTATTTTCCGGCCTGCGGAACCGGGTCGCGCCAGCGCATCTCGACCTCGTCAATATCGAGATCCCACTGGCCGCTCTTACCTTTCCATGAGCGGCTACCCGTAACGCTAAAACCTTCTGCGATGCCCCCGTCGAGCGCGCGCTGTAGCCTGTCGCCGGAGCCTTCACCGGTTCGGCCGTCGCTTAGCCGAGTCCAGGTCGCGGTGTGCGTCACGTGGCGGGTCTTGTCACTGCGACTCCACTCAACGCTCGCGCTCCCCGTCAGGCTGACCTCGCCGTTGCTGAGCTCATCCCAGACGTGATCGACCAGCACATCGTCGGCTTCATTGCGCGCGATCGAGATCGTGTGGGTACCGCTGAAAGTGTGTCCGCGATAGGTGCACGTTCCGGGGTTTTTGCCGTATTCAATGACGAGCGTCGTGTCGCTCTGAGTGACGTCATTGCGCTCTAGCGTGACCTCGGCGCAGGGGAGCTGCGATTTCACGAAGTCCTTGAGCTCAGCTGTAGCCTTTTCAACGGCGCCTCCGAGGGTGAAGTTCGTACTGATCTCGACGCTATTGGTGGTCAAGGCCTCCGACTGAGACGAGAACTTGATCTCTTCCATCGCCTCAGCCGCCTCCTCTTTCGTGAAACCGCCGCAGCCTACTGCGCAGGTGACAGCTAGTAGCGAGGCAGAGATGAGCAATGAATGAGCTAAGCGGTTCATAGGTTCTCCAGTACGGGTTTAAGCGCGAACACGTTAAGGAGTGCACCCGTCGTGCCAAGGTTTGGTCGATGGGTCTTCCGCGAAGAAAGCCGCAATTTTCCGCGTATTTTTTCGAGTTCTTTGGGTGGGTGTTGGGCAGATCCTACAGCCGCCAAACGGAGAGTGTCGGCATTCGCCAACAACACGTCGAACCTCCGGCTGTTACCAATCGATGCCGACGAACACGGGCTCGGGGTGCAGCGTGACTCCGAAGCGAAGCAGGACCGCGTCGCGCACTTTCCGTGCGAAGCGCACGACGTCTTCGGTGGTGGCGCCTGCGTGCGCGACGACAGCGAGCGTGTGCTCGGTCGACAAACCGACGTTGCCGTCGCGTGTGCCGCGCTGAAGACCTGCTTGCTCAATGAGCCAGGCGGCGGCCACCTTGGTGCGACCGTCGGGCTCCGGGTAACAGGGTGGGGGAGCTGGGGCGCGTTCGAGCAGCGCGGCGAGCTCCAGCGCTGTCAGGATCGGGTTCATAAAGAACGAACCGCAGCTTCGGTGGTTCGGGTCGGCCTTGTCCCACACCATCGACTTTTGGCGGCGGGTGAACAAGACCGCGTCGCGAATTTGCTGAAGGCTGGGCGCGTCGTCTGGCAAGCGCTTCAGCAGCTCCGGGGAACGCGGTAGCGTAGGCGCCCCGCGGCGCAAGCGGAAACGGACGCTGAGCACCACGAAGCGCTCGCGATCTTCGTGTTTGAAGCGACTGCTGCGGTACGCGAAGTGGCACTCGGCACAGCCCAGGGTGAGCAAGCGCTGCTCGCTGCGATCCAAGACGCACACGCTGCTGATCACCTGCGCGACCTCTTGCCCGTAGGCGCCCACGTTCTGTAGCGGGGTTGCGCCAGCGCAACCCGGGATCCCGCTCAGGCATTCGATGCCGCACAGGCCAAGCTCCACCGCGAGCGCGACGAAGTTGTCCCAGACCTCGCCTGCGGCGACGTCCACAAAGACCTCCGCCGCATCCGCGCTCGGTGCGGCGGGCGGAACGACCTCAATGCCGCGCGTGGCGAGGCGCACCACCAGGCCCGGAAAGCCGGCGTCGCTGAGCACCAGGTTGCTCCCACCACCCAAAATCAAGACGGGCAACGCCGCCGCGCGGGCCCAGCCCAGGGCCTCAAGCAGCTCTGTCTCGGAGGCGGCTTCAGTGAAAAACCGCGCGTCTCCGCCTGTCTCCAGGGTGAGCATCGGCGCCAGGGGGACGTGCTCTTTGACAGCTGCTAGGGGCGGCACTCGGGTTGGCACTCGGGTTGGCACAGGGGCGAGTCTCGCCTGGATCCGGCGCTATGTTCAAGGGTTGGCGCAGTCAGGGCTCACGAAACGGCGGTTGGACGGTGGCTCGCTCACTTCTGCCCGGCCACCGGTAGCTGCTGGAAAGACCCTCAAGGTTCCACGACATGACCGAGGAATATCACGGATCCGGTAGTGCGCTCTTGGATCCAAAAGATGAACGGCGAGTCGAGCACGAATGGCAACAGCGACCTCCAAGGCTCCGAGCGGTAGAGTCGGTCCCGACTGCGCAATTGTAAAGCGCGCGGCGCTCAGCGATTTTCGCCAAAACGCTTGCAGCGCTCTGCGATTGGCACCAAAAGCCGAACAGCATGCGGCGCGGCCTTGGTTTATCGTTATTCGGAGCGGTCGCCCTGCTCGCGATCTTGGCGTTGATTTGGCGGCAGAACGCGGCCAAGGCCACGCGGACCCAAGCTCCAGCGGCTCCCGCAGCGGCGATGGGGCCGTTGCCCGTCGAGGTGCACAGGGTCCGGCCCGAGGCCTTCGAGGTTTCCGTGTATGCGACCGGCACGCTAGTGGCACGGGAATCCGTGGAGCTCGTCAGTGAGTTGAGTCGTCGGTTGCTCCGAGTGCACGCGCAAGAAGGGCAGACGGTCACCAAGGGTCAAGTGCTGTTCGAACTCGATTCCGCGGAGCTGCGTGCGGAACTCGCCAAGGTTGCAGTTCAAGCGCGGCTCGCGCAAACGACGCTCGCTCGCGAGCAAAAGTTGTTGCCTGAAGGACTCACGACCGAGCAACAGCTGGAAGCGGCTCAAGCCAATTTGGATGCTGTGGTTGCCCAGCGTCGTGGGCTGGAGGTGACGCTCTCGAAGACGGTGGTCCGGGCGCCGTTCGCTGGCCAGCTCGGTTTGCGCCGTGTGAGTGAAGGCGCCTGGGTTTCACCCAGCACCGTTTTGACCACGCTGCAAGACGTCACGGAGCTCAAGGTGGATTTTACGCTGCCTGAGCGCTACGCAGGTCAGGTTGGGGTGGGTGCGGAGCTCCGCGTCAAGGTCACGGGCCTTGGAGAGTCCTTCCGCGGAAAAGTCGCGGCGATTGAACCGCGTATCGATAGTGAAACGCGCAGTTTGTTGGTTCGAGGAGTCTTGCCGCCGGACGCACGGCTCGTGCCCGGCGCGTTCGCGGAGGTGACGCTCCCGCTGCGCGCTTCCGAAGCTCTCTTGATCCCTGCGATTGCGGTGGTGCCAGGCGTGGAAGGGCGGCGCGTGTTTGTCGTAGAAGACGGCGTAGCCCGGGCGCGCAATGTCGAACTCGGTGTTCGCACGACGGATCGCGTACAAGTGCTGGCGGGCTTGAGCAGCGGGGATGCCGTCGTGGTGAGCAACCTGCTACGCGTGCGTGAAGGAGTCGCGCTTGCACTCACTGCGCCGACACAAGCCGCGCCGACACAAGCCGCGCCGAAGCAAACACCATGACGCTCGCCGAGGTCTGTATTCGCAGGCCGGTGCTGGCCACCGTCATGTCCGTCGTGCTCGTGTTGTTCGGCGTGGTGGGGTTCTCGTTTCTAGGCGTGCGCGAGTATCCCGCGGTCGATCCGCCGGTCGTCACGGTCACGACCAACTACCCGGGAGCGAGCCCTGAGGTCATTTCCTCCCAAATCACGGAGCCGCTCGAACAGAGCATCAGCGGCGTTGCCGGCATCCGCGTGATGTCCAGCACCTCGCGGGATGGTCAGAGTCAAATTCGCGTCGAGTTCGAGCTCGATGTGCCCATGGACGCAGCGGCCAACGACGTGCGCGACAAGGTTGCCCTCGCACGGCGTCTCTTGCCGGGTGACGTGGATCCGCCCACCGTCGAGAAGTCCGACGCGGATTCGTCGCCGATCGTGTTCCTGACGCTGCGCAGCGAGTCGAAGAGTATTTACGATGTCGCGTACATCGCGGACACGGTCGTCAAAGAGCGCGTGCAGACCATTCCCGGCGTCGCGAGCGTGCGCATCTTCGGGGACAAGCGCTACGCGATGCGGCTCTTGCTAGATGCCGACCGCATGGCGGCGCACTCCGTGACACCCAGCGATGTCCAAGCCGCGCTCACGCGCCAAAACGTGGACCTGCCTGCGGGGCGTATCGAGGGCGCGACGACGGAAATGGGCGTCCGCGTGCTGGCGCGCCTCTCCACACCGGAGCAGTTCGACAATCTGACGATCCGCAGTGAAGCCGGGCGACTGATTTCGCTGCGCGACATCGGCCGCGCCGAGTTGAGCGCGGAGAACTTGCGCACCGGCGTGCGCTTGCTCGGCATCCCGATGATTGGCGTCGCGGTCATTCCACAACCGAACACCAACGCGATCGCGATCGCCGATGAGTTCTATCGACGCCTGGAGCAAATCCAGAGCGCGTTGCCGCCCGAGTACACCGCGGAGATTGGCTACGACTTTACGACCTACGTCAGAAAATCCGTCGTGGAGGTAGAAGAGACCTTGCTGATCGCGTTCGGACTCGTCGCGTTCATCATCTTCCTGTTCTTGCGCGACCTGCGCGCGACGCTAATCCCAGTGCTCGCGATCCCGGTCAGCATCGTCTCCGCGTTCTTCATGATGTACGTCGCCGGCTTCTCGATCAACATCTTGACGCTCGTGGGGATGGTGCTCGCGATCGGCTTGGTGTGCGACGACGCGATCATCGTGCTTGAGAACATCTACTCCAAGATTGAACGCGGCTTGACGCCGCTCGAGGCCTCGATCCAGGGCTCAAAAGAGATCTTCTTTGCGGTTGTCTCCACCACCATCACGCTGGGTGCAGTGTTCCTGCCCATCATCTTCTTGCAGGGCCTCACGGGGCGGCTCTTCCGCGAGTTTGCCGTCGTGGTCGCGGGTTCCGTCTTGGTCAGCGCGTTCGTGGCGCTCACGCTCTCGCCGATGATGTGCAGCCGCTTGCTGCGTCATCAAGCAAAGCCCAATCGACTGTATGCGTTGACGGAACCCGCGTTTCGCGCGCTCAACACCGCCTACCGCGTGGCGCTCAGCGCGGTGATGCGTGTGCCGTGGGTCGTGTTCCCGCTGCTCGCGGGACTCGCATTCTACACGGTGCAAGGTTTTCAAGGCTTGAAGCGGGAACTCGCGCCGCTGGAAGATCGCTCGAATATCCGCGTCGCGGTGCGCGCACCGGAAACGGCGGGCTTCGACTACACTGCTCGTGCCCTGGACGAGATCGCATTCTGGGTTAAGGACAACGTGCCGGAGGTCAGTCGCACCTATAGCATCACGGCGCTCTTCGGCGGACCTGTGAACACGGGCGTACAGAACATCTACTTGACTGAGCCTTCGACGCGCGAGCGAACCCAAGAGCAGATCTTTCAACAACTCTCCAAGGGACTCGGCGCATTCCAAGCGCTGCGCGTGTTTCCGGCGCAGCCCCCCACGATTGGCGAACGGTTCGGCGGGCAACCCCTTTCTTACGTGCTCCAAGCGCCCAACGTCGAGGAGCTCCTCAAGGTGTTGCCGCGCTTCTTGGAAGAGGCCCAGAAACGGCCAGAGCTGCGCTTCGTGGATGCCGATCTCAAGGTCAATCGCGACGAAGCGCAAGTCGTCGTCAATCGCGATAAAGCGGCTGAGCTCGGTGTCTCCGTCCTCGACGTTGCTCGCGCGCTCCAGCTCACGTTTGGCGAGCAGCGGCTCGGCTACTTCGTGATGAACGGCAAGCAGTACCAAGTCTTGGCTCAGCTCGAGCGCCAGTTCCGCAATGAGCCGCAAGATCTGGCGCGCCTTCAGGTGCGAGCCGCTGGCGGTCAAATGGTCTCCCTCGATAACCTCATCAGTTGGCAAGGGCAAACCGTCCCTTCGGCGATCTATCGCTACGATCGCTACGTGTCAGCGACTGTCTCCGGCGGACTTGCGGAGGGCTACACGATTGGCGATGGCATCAAGATAATGGATGAGGTTGCCGCGAAGGTGTTGCCCGCGACCATCAACACGACGCTCGCCGGACAGGCCCAAGAATTCGCTGACAGTAGCTCTAACCTGCTCTTCGCGTTCTTGCTCGCGCTGCTCATCGTTTACCTCGTGTTAGCGGCGCAGTTCGAAAGCCTGGTCGACCCGCTCACGATTCTGCTCAGCGTACCCCTAGCCCTGAGCGGCGCCGTGCTCGCCCTGCAAATGACCGGCTCCTCGCTCAACATCTTCAGCCAAATTGGGATCGTGATGCTCGTCGGTCTGGTCACCAAAAACGGCATCCTGATCGTGGAGTTCGCCAATCAACGTCGCGACGCCGGCCTCGCCAAGCTGGAAGCCGTGGTCCAAGCCGCGGTCGAGCGCTTTCGTCCAATCCTGATGACCAGCCTCGCCACAATCCTCGGCGTGCTCCCCATCGCGCTGTCGCTCGGTGCCTCGTCGGGCAGCCGTCAGTCTCTCGGCATCGCGGTGGTGGGCGGGTTACTCGGTGCAACCTTCCTCACGCTGTTTGTTGTCCCGGCGCTCTACTACTTCCTGTCGCCCACGCGGCGCCAAGCGCGTGGCGGAGCGACCGTTTCGCCCGCCGTCGAGACAGACTGAACGACGGCGTCTAAGACGCCGCAAAAGCAGTCCGTTCAGGCGCGCTAGAGCCAACCCAAATAGGAAGGGTGGGCTAGGGGCGCCAGCGCGCTGCGGGACGAGCCCGAGGTGCCGGCCTCGCAGACATCTCCGCGCGGCCCAGCTCAGGGCCAGAAGCACCTCGGTCTCGGTCGCGGCTTCCCAAAAGGCGCGCGTCGCCTGGATCTGGCTCTTTTGTCGAGTCTTGGCCCGGCAGTCCACGCACTCTTGTGCACACGCGGGGGATTTCAGTGCTATGAAGGCGCCAGCTCTGCGCCCCGCCAAATCGGGGACGGGCTCCCAAAAAATGACTCGGAGCAGTTCCACATCCCAGCCGTGCGAAACGACGACAAGCGTCGTGCTGTCGCTACCCAGCGCCCCTCGGGCGCTCAAAGCGACTCGTTCCTCGGATGCTAGCTTGTGTGTTCACAAGCACTGGAAAGGCGTGTCCGCGTCCACAACTGAAAACGGAATTCATGACTTTTACAGAAGCTGCGCTGCACGTACTGCGCCTGGTTGGCAAACCCCTCCATTACAAAGAGATCACTGACGTCGCGATCGAGAAGGACTTTCTCAGCCACGTCGGAAAGAGCCCCGAAGTCACCATGGGTGCGCGCCTCGCCGCTGTGGTAAAGAAAGGCGATAAAGATAACCCGTTAACCCGCGTAAAGCCTGGGGTTTTTGCCCTAGCTGAGTGGTCGCAGGAGGTCATCAATAAGGGCCTCTCGGACCGCACTCCAGCGCTGACCAAGATTGCTCAAGTTGAGCGCAATGCGCCCGCGGCGGCCGACGACGCGGGGGCTCCGGCAGTTCACGAGGCGGACAGCTCAGCGGTCGGCCTGCCCATCCCTGAGCTCGGCGCAAAACCCGAAGACTTGGGTGCGGACGAAATCGCGCGTGCTGAGATGTCGGCGGCCGCGAACTCGATCTTCGAAGCCGAAGACGACGACGACGAGCCGATCCTCGGTGGCGACGACGACGAAGAGGCCGACGACGGTGCTCGTCGCGCCCCCGCCGCTGGCGGCCTCGGGCGGAACCGTCGCGGCAGACGGCGCCGCGGTGGGCCCGTCCGCGAGGACGACGACCTCCCCAGCTACACGGTTTCGGAGGCCTCTGACGAGGTCATCGCCGAGGTGGCCGAAGTCGTCCGCGAGCGCAGCGAAGGCGACGCGGAGTCAGGCGGCCGTGACCGGCACCGCGGTCGCGATCGCGGACGTGGGCGAGACCGCGAAGGCGGGCAAACCCGCGACGCAGGGCGTGAAGCCCCGCGTGAGGGTGGGCAAACCCGCGACGCAGGGCGTGAAGCCCCGCGTGAGGGTGGGCAAACCCGCGACGCAGGGCGTGAAGGCGGCCGCGACGCAGGGCGTGAAGGCGGCCGCGACCGGGATGCTGGGCGTGAAGGCGGGCGTGACCGCGACGCTGGGCGCGACGTTCAGAATCGCGACGGCGAGCGCGACGAGCGTAAGCCTCGCGAAGGGCTGCGCCTCGATGAGCTCAGCGCAGCGCCGCTGGCAGACGTCGCCGAAGAGACGCTCTTCGGGTTTCAGCGCCAAGGGGGTGCAAGCGCCAAGCAGCTGGCTGAAGCAGCGGCTCGCCGCAACAAGGGCGTGGTGGAGCCCCAGGCGATCTCCGCCGCTTGCCGCGCCGACAACCTCCGCCGTGTTGCGAAGAATGAACGCGCGCGGTTCCAGTTCCAGGCGGGCGGACGTATCGCGCTCGTCGAGTGGACCCAAGACAAGGACCTCTTGCGCTTGGAGCGCGAAGCGCGCGCAGCCGCTAAGAAATACCAAGAGGCGCTCCGCCAAAAGCTGCTGCGGCGCTTGGCTGAGCTCCAGCCCCGGGCCGCCGCTGAGCTGCTGATGCTGCTGCTCGAGCGGGTCGACTATGGCCAGTTCAAGGTCGTCAAGCGCCAGGGGGCGCACCCCTCTGAGCTTCATTTGAGCGCGGTGCTCAGCGCCGCCGCGGGGGAGCTCCCGGTAGCCATCGTGTTCCGCCGCGACGGGCGCGACATTGGACGCGAGCGCGTCACCGATCTGCGCGGCTCGCTGCACCACTACGCCGGCGCGGCTCTTGGTTTGCTGGTCACCACCGGCAACATCTTGAGCGGCGCTCGCGAAGAGGCGGCAGTCCCAGGCGCCACGCCGGTCAGCTTCGTCGACGGCGCGCAGCTCGCCAAGCTGTGCGAGCAATACGGCGTAGGCGTCGTGCAAAGCTACGTCTCTTTGCCGGCCCCCGATGCTGAATTCTTCGAGTCGCTCCGCGCCAACGGCGGATGAACTCCGGCGCTGCTTCACCCAACGCGCAGAGGATCCGCGGTGCCCGCTTGGGCGCCGCGGGTTTACGCGCGGGGTTCGCGAGTGTCTGCGCCTGGGCGCTGAGCGTCGCCTGCGCTGTGCCTCCCCCGGCTTCGCCATTTCCAAGCGCGCGCGTCGCTATCGATCGCATGCGCGAACTGCACGCCTGTAGCCGAGCGCTGCGCGGCGAAGCGCGACTCGACTACTTTGACGCGGACGGTCGTTTCCGCGTGAAGACGCTGTTCATCACTGAGCACCCGATGAACGTGCGCTTCGACCTGTTCAGCCCCTTCGGTCAAACACTGATCACTCTTACCGCCAACGGCAAAGACTTCGCGCTGCTCGATCAGGAGCAGAAACAGTATTTCGTCGGCAATGCCGCGCAGTGCAACGTGGAGCGTTTTCTGAAGGTCCCTATTCCCCCTGCAGCGCTCGTGCAGCTGCTCGCGGGCGAGGCGCCGATTTTGCTGCACGAGCCGTCCGCAGCCCGCATTGAGTGGGACGACGGCCACTACGTCCTCTACATCACGGGTAAACACCGCGCCTCCCAGCGTGTTGTGCTTGAGCTGGTGGAAGCGGACTTAAACAAACCTTACAGCGAGCAGCGCGTGCGCGTGGTCGAGGTCGCGGTCTCACAAGCAGGTGTGGAGCTCTACCGCGCCGAGCTGGAAGATCACGCGCCGGCGCCCACGGCCAAGCCCCGGCTCGATCCCGAGGGCATCGAAGCCCCGGTGAACCCGAGCGGCCCTCCTTGCCGCGCCGAGTTACCGCGCCGGATCCGCTTCGTGGTTCCGCTCGCCGAACGGGACGTGCTGTTTGAACAGACGGATCTCGCGCACAAC
>JBDKJZ010000146.1:0-10738 GCA_039796375.1 Pseudomonadota bacterium | reverse complement strand
GGAGGTCACTGGTTCAAATCCAGTTCCCGCTACTTCAAGAGTGGTTGCGAACAGCAGCCCTCGCCAAACGCACGAGAGACGCGTCCTCCACGAGGGCGCGTCTTTCGCTTTGTGCGCAGCGTTTTCGAGGGGTGGGCCAGGGTGGCCGGTCGCGCGTTGTCTCGGGGTCTTAACCGCCGGGTCGACCGACTCCCCCGCTGGCCGTCCGAATGGGCCGAAAGTCTCTCCGGGTCTCCCGCCGGGCAGGGTGCTGGGTTAAGACTGGGTCGGTCCCGCTGGAGCGGTCACTACCCCCGGGGTCGGGGCCGCTGGGGCGGGACCGAACCGATGCGAACGGCGACCCGCGGGTGATGACTTTCCGGAGCACTCGACTGCAGACGGCATAAGTCATCTCGGAGGGACCTCGCTTCGCGGGGTCGCCGTAATGACCATGCCCGACCACGAAGACATCGAAACGGACGCCGGGCGTGACCCGGAACGCATGAGCGCCGACGAGCGCCGCGCCGAGCTCGCGTGCATCCTTGCCCGCGGACTCCGCGGTCTCATCGCAGAGCATCGCACGGACGGGTCTCTTTCAGGAGAGATCCGAGCGGTATCCGCGCCTACATGCCTTGATCTCTCGCCCGACCTGAGGCTCACTGTGTGCCACGCCGCCGATGGCGGCCCGCACGAGATGAACCCAGACGGAGACACCCATGCCTGACAAGAAGGACGCGACGGCCGACGACGCCGGGATCGAGGAGCGCATCCGCGCCCTCGACCTTATGTCCACCGGCGAACTCGCCGCCGAGTACGAGCGCCTCTACCGCCGCGAGTGCCGAACGCGGCACCGTGGCTACTTGATCCGCAAGATCGCCTGGCGCCTGCAGGCCAACGCCGAGGGCGACCTCAGCGAGCGAGCCAGGAGGCGCGCCGCGGAGCTGGCCGATGACGCCGAGGTGCGCGTGATGGCGCCGCGCGCGACCGTTGCCCCGCCACGCACGACCGTCCGGCTCGCGCCGAGGCTCGCCAACCGTGGCCGACACGAGGACCCGCGGGTTCCCCCTCCGGGCTCGACGATCGTGCGCGACTACAAGCATCGCACCATCCGCGTGCGCGTGCTGCCCGCCGAGGAGGGCTTCGAGCTCGATGGCGAGCGCTTCCCGACGCTCACGGCGGTGGCCAAGCGCGTGACCGGCCAGCACATGAACGGTTTCCGCTTCTTCCGGCTCGACCGGGCGGGAGGCCCACGATGATGGCGGGCAAGGGCAAGGCCGCGCCGAAGGTGCGGTGCGCGATCTACACGCGCAAGTCGACCGAGGAGGGCCTCGAGCAGGAGTACAACTCCCTCGACGCGCAGCGGGACAGCGCGGAGGCGTACATCAAGAGCCAGGCGGCCGAAGGCTGGACGATGCTGCCGACCCGCTACGACGACGGCGGATTCTCAGGCGGCAACCTCGAGCGCCCGGCCCTCGAGCGGCTCATGGCCGACATCGAGGCAGGCCACGTCGACTGCGTCGTCGTCTACAAGGTCGACCGCATGAGCAGGTCGCTCATCGACTTCATGCGGCTGATGGAGGTCTTCGATCGGCGCAAGGTGTCGTTCGTCTCAGTGACGCAGCAGTTCAACACGGCGCAGTCGATGGGCCGCCTCACGCTGCACATCCTCCTCTCCTTCGCACAGTTCGAGCGCGAGATGATCAGCGAACGCATCCGCGACAAGATCGCCGCCCAGCGCCGCAAGGGCAAGTGGGCTGGTGGCGTGCCCGTCCTGGGCTACGACGTCGACCGCAGCGGCCCGAGCCCCCGCCTCGTCGTCAACGCGCACGAGGCCGCGCAGGTGCGGACGATCTTCGACCTCTACATCCGGCTCGGCACGCTGCTTCCGGTGGTCGACGACCTCCGCAAGCGCGGCTGGTGCAACAAGGCGCGCGTCACCGCCAAGGGCCGCCGCATCGGCGGGAAGCCCTTCGACAAGCAGTCGCTGCACGACCACCTCACGAACCCGGTCTACTTGGGCAAGGTGGTGCACAAGGGCGACGTCTTCGATGGCGAGCACGACCCGATCGTGCCGCTGCCCGTCTTCACCGAGGTCCAACGACTGCTGCGGCAGAACGGCCGCTCGGGCTCGCCCGAGGTGCGCAACAAGCACGGCGCGTTCCTGCGCGGGCTCCTCTGCTGCAAGGCATGCGGCCGGGCGATGGTGCACACGTTCTCGTCGCCGCGCGGGCCCGAGCGCAACAGGATGTACCGCTACTACCGCTGCATGAACGCGATCAAGAGCGGCGCGTCACGCTGCCCGCGGCCGTCCCTGCCAGCAGAGCAGGTTGAGGCTGCGGTGGTCGAGGAGATGCGCGCGCTCGGGAACGACCGCGAGCTTCTCGCCACGGTGATCGAGCAGGCACAGGGAGCGATCGGCGCGGAGACGGCGGCGCTCCGCCGCGAGCGGGGCGACCTCGCCCGGGAGGTGGAGCGGTTGGCCAGGAGCCTGCAGGACCTCCCCGCCGCCGGGCTCGCCGACCGCGACGCCGCCAGCCGGGCCGTCGGGCTCCACGAGCGGATCGCCGCGAGCGAGCGGCGCATGGCGTCGGTCGAGGTGCGGCTCGACGAGCTTGGGCGTAGGCGGATCGGACGCGAGGAGGCGGAGGCCGCCTTCGCCGACTTCGACGGAATCTGGAGGGCGATGACGCCGTGGGAGCGGCGCCGCGTGGCGCGGCTCCTGATCGAGCGGGTCGACTACGACGACGAGTCGGAGTCCATCGAGGTCACGTTCCGACCGGACAGCATCCGCGCCTTCGCCGACCGGGCGCTTGAGGAGGCAGCATGACGAAGGTGGTGCGCAAGCTCGACTTCGGGGCGAGGGGGCGCCACGTGGCGGCCTCGCGGCGAGGACCGGCGACGCGCGGCTCCGCACCGGCGGAGCCCGCTGAGGCCGACGTGGGCCGCGTGCCGCGGATCTCCGTCCTGATGGCCCTGGCGATCCGGTTCGACGGCCTTTTGCGGGACGGGACGGTGCCGAACCTGACGGAGCTCGCCCGGCTGGCCCACGTGACCCAGCCACGGATGACGCAGATCATGAACCTGCTCCACCTCGCGCCGGACATCCAGGAGGCGCTGCTGTTCTTGCCGCCGGTGCGGGGGCGCGACGAGTGCGTGTCGGAGAGGGACCTCCGGAAGGTCGCTTCGCGGCCGAGGTGGTGCCAGCAGCGAGCGCAAGTGCGCCGACTTGGCCTCAGAAATGACTCAACCGACAGGTGACCGCTGTCCGCCCGATTCTCGCACGTACTGCACTGCTGTCCCCGACACTTTGCGACCGGCTCAACCCTTCATCGATGCACCGCAACGGCAGTTTTCACGGACGCGGCTCGAAGATTGGAAGCATCACATGCTGACAAACATTGTGCGCTCAGAGGATGCGACATATGCTGCCCGAATGAAAGTCGTACAGATTGAAACGCTAATCGACGCAGGAAGCATCAGCAACACTACTTCTTGGAAACGGGCTCATCGAGACATTTTGGCGGGGATCGCATCCATTCACTGGCCCTCCGGCTCTGGAAAGTTCACGATTCGCCCAGAGTCCGGCAAGAAGACGGGCGAGGGCAACGGGGTGAAGCCAATCAAGGTTGACTTCATTCGATCGCTCGAGAAGGCGGGCTGGGAGGCGGAAGCTGAGTTGGATCTGGCAACGCGCGTTAAACCTGGTCCGCTGGACGCAGCGCTCACGATCGACGAAGCCGTCATCGCCGCCGAGTGGGAAACAGGGAACATCTCGTCAAGCCATCGAGCAATGAACAAGATGGCACTGGGCGTAATCAAAGGCAAGATCACAGCAGGCGTTCTGGTTGTGCCCTCCCGTGCGCTGTACCCGTACCTCACCGATCGGATCGGAAACTGGGATGAACTTGAGCCCTATTTCGATTTGTGGCGTGGCATTACCTGCAAACGAGGGCTTCTTCAGGTCATCTCGGTAGAGCATGATGCAACCTCGACAACGGTCGCCCGAATCCCCAAGGGCACCGACGGCCGCGCTTCGGTCTAAGGCACTCGGTTAGGGCGCATCGATGACATCGTCGTTTCGGTGGTGAGCTAAGTCTCCACCGCTCAATCGAGCTGCAATCACGTCGGCGAAGTCGAGTTCGGTTCCGAGCCACTCCCGCCCTTTCGCCTCCGCCACGGCGAAGGTAGTCCCGCTTCCACCGAATGGGTCAAATATGACCTCGCCTGGAAGGGTTGACATCTCCACAACTCGGTCAAGAAGCTTGGTCGACAGCGCATTCGCCTTGCGATCGCCGGACTTGAACTTTGCGTGCCTCACCGGCGGAATGTCAGACCAGACATCCTTCAGATTGAGCCCCTTGGCGTTGAGTGCGCCGCGGTGCCCTCCGTAGTCCTTGATTTCGCCGTCGCAATGGCGGCACTTCAGGACAGGTGTCCGGATCTTGCGAAAGGTCTTGGGCTTGCCCTTCGCAAAGTAGAGCAGCGAATAGTGGCTTGGGTGGAGTCGCCCCGTGATCGGAAGGCATGCGCTCATCTCAACTGCAACCCAATGACGAAACTGCAATCCGCGCTCGAGCATGTGGCTTCCCAGAACAATGTTCCACCGCGGTAGGTTGTAGAGGAAGAACGAGCCTCCAGGCTTCAAGATTCGGATGCACTCATCGACCCAATCTCGACACCACTGGACGTACGCTTCGTCAGCAATGCTGTCGTTCGTCTTAGCTCCGTATTTCTTGCCAAGATTGAATGGGGGGTCGGCAAACACCGTATCAATGCACTCGCTCCGAAGTTTTGGAAGTAGCGCCATGCAATCGCCGTCGAAGAGAGCGCCGTGTGACGTCGCAAAGTGCGGCTTTGGAACTTGGGTCCCTGATGGGAAGAACTTCGCGTGATCGATCGGCGGGCTGGCGTCAGCAAAGAGCCGCCCGGGCGTCGCGGAAACCTTCGTCGGGGTTGCGCTTCGTGGCGCAGGAGCTTTTTTTGCGGCTTTCATGAATGTTTCCTCGGCGGCCACGCCGCCGGTTATGTCCACGCTATAGTAAACACCCATGGGCTTCGGGTCAACGACCGTTGATCAAAGTTCCTCCAAAGATCCGAGGATTGACAACCGCAATGGCGCCACCTCGAAATCACTTCGGCTCCGTCCTCCGCGCTACGCGCGTCGAGAAGGGCTTCAGCCTCCGCAAGTTCGCGGAGAAGGTTGGCGTGAGCCCAACATACCTGTCGCTCGTCGAGACAGGTCAGGCCCCGTACCAGCCGACGGTTGACCGCATCAAGAGGATGGCGGAGCTGCTGGACGCAAACGCTGACGAGTGGATCCAGCTTGCGGGCCGCGTCTCCGACGAGCTCGAGGAGATGAACCGCGACAACCCGCAGATGATGCCCGCATTGCTGCGCATCGCGAGGAACACGCCGCCCGAAGAGCTTGCGAAGCTCGCGGCCAAGGCCGAAAGGCAGTCACAGGAGAAAGGCAAGAAGTAGATGTCCCGGGGGCAGCCGATCGGTATCAGTGGCGTGAAGTTCATGCCGCCCGTGCACATCGAGCGCGAGGCCAATCATGTCCTTGATACATGGGCTGCGAGCGGGCACCCCCGCTCCCTGCCGGTCGCGATCGACGAGATCATCGAGTTGCACCTGGGACTGACGCTCGAGTTCGTCGACCTGCGCGACCAGCTTGGCATCGACGACGTCCTCGGCGCGATCTTCCCGGATCGCAAGCTCATCAAGATCGACTCGTTGCTTGAGGACCCTGCGCATCGCGGTCGATGCGCCTTCACCATGGCGCACGAGGTGGGCCACTGGGTCCTGCACCGACACCTGATGCACGCGGATGCGGAGCAGTCGAGCCTGTTCGGTTTCGAGCCCGGCCCCGTGCTCGTTTGCAGGTCCGGCTTCCGGCCGCCCGAGGAGATGCAGGCTGACAAGTTCGCCAGCTACCTGCTGATGCCGCGCGCGGAGATCCTCGACGCGTGGGCCAGGTGGCGCGGCAGCCATGCGCAGGCATCGCTCGCTGAGGTAAAGAGCGAGACCGGCCTCGGAGACGAAGATGCTGCGCTGCGCAAGTTCGTTCGTCCGCTGGCGGACGAGATCGGCGTGTCGGCGCAGGCGCTCGGCATCCGTCTCCGCGATCTCGAGCTGATCGTCCCGCATGTCCAGCCAAGTCTGTTTGGGTGAGGCGCGTTGCCGCTCCCATTTCGGTTGTGTGTTTACTGTCCACTTGATACGAAAGGCACTTCATGTCACGAGCGTTCGATCCCAAGAAGGTCCTCAAGCACATCTCGAACCCGCTCCTTCGCGAGTTCTTCGACCGGCGCGGCGAGCTCCGCGACGTGCCGTGGAACGAACTCACCGAGCACCGCATCGATCCTGTCTTCGATGCTTGGCAGGCGCTGCCCGACGCCAAGGCGAACGAGGTGCAGTGCATCCTCCGCGAGGTCCACGCGCTGGCCAGCGAACGCGGCACTCGCGCGCTCGCCGAGGTGATCGCCGAGCACCTGCCGGGACGCAAGGACGAGTTCGCCGCGATCGAGTCTCAGCATGACAAGGCGATGTGGTCGTACCTGCACGCGCCGGATCTCTTCGAGATGGCCGGTGTCTTCACCGAGGCCGACGGCCTCGAGGCGGGGAACCAGTGGAAGACCCGCAACGGCCTCCCGCGGAGGCCGATCGACGTCACGCCCGAACGGATCGTGTCGCTCGGAGAGGAGGTCAAGGCCTACATCTCCACCCGGGAGCTCCGTGGCCGACACTGCCACGTCGCCCACCACTCACGGCCCTGCGGAACGGAGTACTTCTTCGCCTACCTCGACGACTATCCGGACCGCGACATGGTCTTCGAGGAAGGCAGCGACGTGCCGGTCCCCCGCTCGGTGCGCTCGGCGTTCCAGGTCGTCTTCGCGTTCGACACCACGCGCGGCGAGTTCTCGGCGCACGCCAAGGGCGGCGCGCAGGTGTGGAACGAGTTGCAGGTGATCTTCTGCCGGTGCATGCTCGACCTCAAGGTCGATCCCGCCGAGGCGATCAAGCCCGTCTTCGACATCAACCACCTGGCCGACCCGTCCTTCCATCTCGCATTCGACGCCGCGGACGGCATCGAGTCGATCGCGATCACGTCCATCCGCGTGAAGCGGCCACTCGGACGCACCTCGGTCGAGGTGAAGCTGGACCCCAAGTCGGGGCAGAGGTTCGCCGACGCGCTCGCCGATTGGATCCAGGACGGAATCATGGTGCAGGGCGGGGTCAAGGTGGACCACGTCTCGATTGCGGTGAAGCTGGCGAAGACCGACACCGAGCGCGCGTCGACGATGCGGCTCACGATCACCGCGCCGAACTCCTGCAACCTGAAGGGCAAGTCCGACCGGCGGCGCCGCATCGGCGAGAAGCTCCTCAAGAGCTGGGGGGTGTCCATTGAGCGCTGAATCCACCTTCCTCGACATCCTTCACGCGGCCGAGCGCGAGGGTTGCCGCTTCACCCACGCGCAGGTCTCCTCGTGGGATCCGACGGACCTCGAGACGGTCAAGTGCCTCGGCATCCTCGAGCGTATCGACGGGACAATCGCCGACTGCCCCGATTGCGAGATCGGGCACGCCGGAGAGGTGCACGTGGCCAAGGACTCGGCCGGGCGCGAACGCAGACACTTGGCCTGTCCGCTGCACGGTCGCGTCGAAGTGACCGTGGAGTCGTCACAGGAATGGGTGGTCAAGCCACACGCACTCGCGGCCGCGGTCGCGAAGGCGTTCGGAACCAACCGCAGACCGACCCCCCCGGTGCGTGGCGTCTGGAAGCTTGGCCGTTGCATGATCGGCGAGGCAAGCCGCGAGGTCATCCTCCTCCTGAATGCCGCGGGCGCTGATGGCCGTGACTTCACCGCGCACGTGGGCCAATCGGGGCGGGCGATCGTCGTGGTGCCGGTTCGCGAGCCGTGGGTTCCCGATGGACTCCGCTTTGCACCGGCGGTCGTTCCGCTTGCCGATGCCGCGACATGCACGGCAAACGGGATCGAGATCGATCCGCGGTTCGTCCTCGACCTCATTCGCGCTGCCGACGAGAACTCCCGGCTCGCACGTGAGCAGGGTGGCGATTCGCCGAGGATGCGGAAGCGCATCCAGCAGATCGTGCGACAGGAGTCCACGGTGCAGCTCACGGACGATCTGCTCGTGGGTGCGTACGTACGCACCGGCAGCGCCGACAAGGCGGCAGCAGCGCTGAGCGAGGAGTTGGGGAGGAAGGTCTCTCGCGACTCGATCTATCGGGCACTCGAGAGACGGGGCGGGATCGATGCCGTCACTGCGACGCATGACTCCGGATCGGTGAGGCGCGTTGTCGCATCGCAACCCCGCGACAGGGCCAAAAGAAAAGCACAAAGCGGTATCTGACTGCAAGACATGCACTTGCGCACGCCCAAGCCCCACGTCGCGGAGCCGCGACCCCCTTGAAGACGCGACAGCGCGGCCCTCGTCCGAGGCCGGTCGGTTCATAACCGCCCAGTCGCGGACAGACCCGTGATTCCTCGCGGCAAGCGTTGCCGCGACACGGGCGACGGCGCGGCTGCTCGGCGGACCAGACCTCCGGCCTCGGAGGTCCAATGGCCCCGAGCCATGAGTTCCATTCCGATCCGTCCGTCCGCTCCATCATCAAGAAGAAGGCACGCCAACTCTGCCGCCGAAGCGAGTACTCCAGCTCCGACTTCGACGACCTCTGCCAGGAGCTGCATCTGCACCTCCTGCAGAAGGCGCACCTCTTCGATCCCGGCCGCGCCTGCCCCGCGGCATTCGCCCACGAGGCGATCAAGTCGTTCATCGGGATGCAGCTGCGCAGGGCTCGCCGCCAAAAGCGAGGCGGCGCCAAGGTGCCGGTCTCGATCGAGCGCACCTACATCCTGGTTGACGGCGAACTGATGCCGCTCGGCGAGACGCTGGGCGAGCACGACCTGCTTCGCATCCGTGTCGGCCACAGGGTTGATCCGATCGAGCGCATCGCACTGCGTGATTCCATCCTCGCCGCAATCAACGCGATGACGCCGCAGCAGCGAAGGTTGTTCTCCGCGATCGGCCGTCACGGCCTGCGTGGCGCGCGAAGGCAGGGTCACCTCTGGACCAACGGCAAGGTGTCGTTCCGCCGACTGCACGGCGAGGTGGACGAACTGCGGGCGATCCTCCGCAAGTTCGGCATTTCGGGCCTGTAAGCGGAGCACTTGCCTGCAGACGGCATAAGTCATCTCGGAGGGACCGCTTTGCTCGCCCCCTCCACCCAGCACCCGGTTCCCGGTAGCAGGCATCGCCCGCAAGGCGCGCCTGCCCCGGGAGCCGGTTGGGTATCGCACCGCCCGGAGAAACGCATGAACCACCAATCGTTCCGATTCCGCTTCGCACCGTCCGTCCCGATCGACGAGCCCGCCGAGACCGTGCGCCTCGCCCTCGTGGCCGCTGGCGGCGTCCTTGGCGACGCGCGCGTCCAGGTCGACGTCCGACACTCGGTCGACGCCGATGACGCGTCGATCACCGTCGAGGACTCGACGCCCACCGTGGAGACGGTGGCGCTCATCTTCACATCGCTTCTCCTCAGCGAGTTCGGCCGCGACGACTTCACCGTCGCGCGGATCGAGCCTGTGCACGCCGCCCGACGTGCGGAGGTGCGTTCGTGATCGCCTTCGCCAATGACATCGACACCCGCGTCCTCCTGCGCGAGCCCGCGGAGACCTACCACGCCAAGGCGAAGGACAACCTGTCCTCGCACGCGCTCGCCGAGTTCCGGCGCTGCCCGCTCCTCTTCCGCAAGAAGGAGCTCGGGCTGATCCCGTCGAAGGACTCGCACGCGTTCCTCGTCGGCCGCGCCGCGCACGTGCTGATCCTCGAGGGCCGCGAGCGCTACGAATCGGAGTTCGCCGTCGGCGGACCCATGAATCCACGGACCGGGCTGCCGTTCGGGTCTGCGACCAAGGCGTTCATCGAGTGGGCCACGCAGCGCGGGCGCCCCGTGCTCGCCGACGACGACGCGGCGACCGTCGAGGAGATGGCGGCGAGCGTGAAGGCACATGCCATCGCGAGCGCGCTGCTCGCCGACGGGGTCGCCGAGGGCGTGGTGCGCGCGAAGTACGCGGGCCATGCGTGCCAGGCGCGGATCGACTGGATCAACCCCACGGGCGGCGCGGGCATCGTCGACCTGAAGACCTGCGACCGCATGGACAGCTTCGAGTTCGACGCACGCGCTTTCGGCTACCTGCACCAGCTCGCCTTCTACCGCGCCGTGCTCGAGGCGGCGACCGGCGTCGCGCTGCCCGTCCACATCGTCGCCGTCGAGAAGCGTGAGCCCTACCGCACTGGCGTCTGGCACGTCGCACCCGCCGTGCTCGAGACGGCGCGGAGAGAGAACGAGTCGGCGATGGCGTCGCTCGCCGAGTGCCGTGAGACCGGCACCTGGCCCACCGGATTCGAGGCCATCAGGCAACTCGACCGCATCTGAACCACATCCACCAACCCCAACCGGAAAGGAAACCATGAAGCTGATGAAGCACATCACCCGCGGCGTCTCGTCGCCGCCACGAAGAGTCCTGGTCTACGGAACCCACGGAATCGGCAAGACCACGTTCGGCGCGATGGCCGAGCGTCCCGTCTTCATCCAGACCGAGGACGGCCTCGCTGGCGTCGACACCGACCGCTTCCCGCTGGCCGCCCGACTCGGCGACGTTACCGGCGCGCTTGCGGAGCTCCGCTCGGAGCAGCACGACTACCGCACCGTCGTGGTCGACAGCCTCGACTG
>JBDKJZ010000145.1:0-10742 GCA_039796375.1 Pseudomonadota bacterium | reverse complement strand
CTGCGCATGAGCACTACATGCAGGCGCAGCTTACCCGCAATGGTATCGAAGTTCAGCAAGGCGTCGCACGCTTCACCTCAGCACAGACGGTGGAGGTTAGCTCGCTTGATGGAACAAAGCGAAATGTGAGTTCACGCTTCTTCGTGATTGCCGCGGGATCATCCCCGCGCACTCCCGACAACGTCCCGGTGGACCATGAGCACATCCTGGATAGCGACTCGCTGCTTTCGCTCTCCTACTTGCCCGAGTCGCTGGTCATCTTGGGAGCTGGGGTCATCGCCTGTGAGTACGCTTCGATCTTCGCGGCGCTGGGCGTCAAGGTCACGATCGTTGACAAGGGCCCGCGGCCGCTCGGTTTTATGGACCAGGAGCTCGTTCTGCACTTCCTAAAGGAGCTCCGTGAGGCTGGCGGCGACTTCTTGGGGCAAAGGCACCTCACGCGCGTAACCTTCGACGGTCTCGCTAGCGTGCTCACGGAGCTAGACGGCGGAGAGGTGCTCACGAGTGAGAAGCTCTTCTGTGCGCTCGGTCGCGTGTCGCCCGTTGCCGGCCTTGGCCTGGACGCGGCAGGAGTGAAAGTGAGCCCGCGTGGCCTGATTGAGGTCGACGAGCACCTCTGCACGAGCGCCGAGAACATCTACGCCGCGGGGGACGTGATTGGTCCGCCGGCGCTCGCCTCGAGCTCGATGGAGCAGGGGCGCAGGGCTGCTTGCCACGCCCTCGGAATCGCTCTGTCACGCCCGGCTGAGCTAGCCCCGACCGGCATCTACACAATCCCAGAGCTGGGCAGCGTCGGCATGACTGAAGAGCAAGCGCGCGAGCGCTACGGTGATGCGCTGGTCGGTCGCGCCAAGTTCGAAGAAGTCGCCCGAGGACAAATCGCGGCGGCAGAGAACGGCCTCTTGAAATTGGTGGCGCATCCGGAGACCGGCGTCCTCCTTGGGGCCCATGCCGCCGGCGAAAGCGCGACGGAGCTCGTGCACATCGGACAGATGGCGATCCTCGGCGGGTTCACCTTCGACACCTTCATCGACACGGTCTTCAACTTTCCGACCTTCGCAGAAGCGTACCGGGTGGCGGCCTTCGACCTCGCTAAGCAACAGCGGGCCAAGCGGGCAACGGCGCCCTAGGTGGCCGCGAGTGGCGGGCGGCAACCGGGCCCGCGATCGCATTGGGGTGCGCTCTGCGCTTTCAGCCTTTGGTTACGAGCGCGCGAAGGTACTCACGGTTCATCTGGGCGATGAACGACACCGAGATGCCCTTCGGGCAAGCCGCTTCGCACGAGTTGGTGTTGCTGCAGCCACCGAAACCTTCGGCGTCCATGGTGTTGACCATCGCGAGCACGCGGGCTTCGCGCTCGACCCGGCCCTGAGGCAACAGCGACAAGTGGCTGATCTTCGCTGAGGTGAAGAGCGAAGCCGATGCGTTCTTGCACGCCGCGACGCACGCGCCACAGCCGATGCACTCGGCCGCGTCCATCGCGCGGTCGGCGTCTATCTTCGACACCAGAATCGCATTACCGTCGGGCGCCGCACCTACAGGCGCGCTGATGAACCCGCCGCTCGCGATGATGCGATCGAAGGCGCTGCGGTCCACGACCAGGTCCTTAATGACCGGGAACGGCTTTGCACGGAACGGCTCGATCGTGATCGTGTCGCCGTCTTTGAACTTGCGCATGTGCAACTGGCACGTGGTCGTCATCTTTTCGGGGCCGTGCGGCTTGCCGTCGATCTGCAGCGAGCAAGAGCCACAGATACCTTCACGGCAGTCGTGGTCGAAAGCTATTGGCTCTTCGCCTTTGCCGATCAGTCCTTCATTCACGACGTCGAGCATCTCAAGGAACGACATGTCCGGGCTGACGTCGGGCGCGACGTACTCGACGAGTTTACCCTGCGTTTCGCGGTTCGGCTGGCGCCAGACTTGTAGAGTCAGCTTCATTTGTAGCTCCGAGTTTGCATCTTGATCTCTTCGTACGTGAGTTCTTCCTTGTGCAGGATCGGCGGCTTGCCAATGCCCGCGAACTCCCAGGCGGCCACGTAGGCGAACTTGTCGTCGTCACGCTTGGCTTCGCCTTCTTCTTGGTGCTCCTCGCGGAAGTGGCCGCCGCAGGACTCGTCGCGGTGAAGCGCGTCAGTCACGAGCAGCTCGGCGAACTCTAGGAAGTCAGCGACGCGACCTGCGTACTCAAGCTGCTGATTGAAATCGCCGCCGCTGCCGATGACGTTGACGTTCTCCCAGAACTCTTCGCGCAGCGCCGGGATCTTCGCGAGCGCTTCTTTGAGACCGGCGTCTGTCCGGCCCATGCCGCACTTGTCCCAGACGACCTTTCCGAGTTCGCGATGGAACGACAGCACCGTGCGCTTGCCCTTGATAGACAGCAGCCTGGACAGTTTGTCTTGTGCCAGCTTCTCGGCCTCGATGAACGCCGGGTGATCCGCGCTTGGGCGCGCCTGGATGGCACCGGTGAGGTAAACGCCGAGCGTGTACGGGATAACGAAGTAGCCGTCAGCGAGGCCCTGCATCAGCGCTGAAGCGCCGAGGCGATTGGCGCCGTGGTCCGAGAAGTTCGCTTCACCGAGTACGTGCAACCCCGGAATCGTGCTCATCAGGTTGTAGTCGACCCAGAGACCGCCCATGGTGTAGTGGACGGCAGGGTAGATGCGCATCGGCACCTGGTAGGCGTTTTCGCCGGTGATGCGCTCGTACATGTCGAACAAGTTGCCGTAGCGCTCACGGATCTTCGCTTCGCCTAGCTCCTGAATGCGCTTGCTAAAGTCGAGGTAGACGCCGAGCCCACCGGGTCCAACGCCGCGACCCTCATCGCAGACTTGTTTAGCAGCGCGCGAGGCGATGTCGCGAGGCGCTAGATTGCCGTAGGACGGGTACTTGCGCTCGAGGTAGTAGTCGCGATCGGCTTCGGCGATTTGGCGGGGGTCCTTGCCGCAGTCTTCCTTGTTTTTCGGCACCCAGCAGCGGCCGTCGTTGCGGAGCGACTCCGACATCAGCGTCAGCTTGGATTGATGATCGCCGCTGACTGGGATGCAGGTTGGGTGAATCTGCGTGTAACAGGGGTTCGCGAACGCGGCGCCCATCTTGTGCGCCCGCCACAGCGCAGTGACGTTGCAGCCTTTGGCGTTGGTCGACAGGAAGAACACGTTGCCATAGCCACCCGTGCACAAGAGCACCGCGTCGGCCGCGTGACGTTCGAGGCGGCCGGTGACGAGGTCCCGCGCGATGATGCCCTTGGCGTGCCCGTTGACGAGTACGAGCTCAAGCATCTCGTGGCGCGAGTGCATCTGCACGCTGCCCTGACCAATCATGCGCTCGAGCGCTTGGTACGCGCCGATCAGCAGCTGCTGGCCAGTCTGGCCGCGCGCGTAGAACGTCCGCGAAACGAGCGAGCCGCCGAAGCTGCGGTTGTCCAGGTAACCGCCGTACTCGCGCGCGAAGGGAACGCCCTGGGAGACAGCCTGGTCGATGATGTTAACCGAGACCTCCGCCAAGCGATGCACGTTGGCTTCGCGGGCGCGAAAGTCGCCGCCTTTGATGGTGTCGTAGAACAGGCGGTGAACGCTGTCGCCGTCGTTCTTGTAGTTCTTCGCGGCGTTAATGCCGCCCTGAGCCGCGATTGAGTGAGCGCGTCGCGGGCTGTCCTGGAAGCAGAATACCTTGACGTTGTAGCCAAGCTCAGCCAGGGACGCGGCCGCGGACGACCCGGCGAGCCCGGTGCCGACGACGATGATCTCGAACTTACGTTTGTTCGCGGGGTTGACGAGCTTGATATCGGAGCGGTGACGATCCCACTTCGACGCGAGCGGTCCAGACGGGATTTTTGCATCGAGCTGCATAGGTGACCTTTCAGCGAATGACGCCGACCAGTATGGCGACGGGGACGCTTACAAAACCGAGAAAAATTGACCAAGCGCTGACGATCGCGAACTGCTCTTCGAGCTTGCGAAAGCGCGGGCTCATCAAGCCGAGCGAACGAAATAAGCTAGAGACGCCGTGGCTCAGGTGGAAGCAGAGCAGTGCCACCGCGACCATGTAGAAGAGCGACATCAGCGGGCTCTGGAAGGCGAGCACCATGCCCGCGTAGACGTCGTGGCGGCCGAGCTGGTCTTGGAGCGCGAATTCATCAGGGTGCGTCCAACCCAGCGTGAAGTGCGCCAAGTGAAACAGCACGAAGCACGCCAAGAAGAGCCCGCTGTAGATCATCGTGCGCGAAGCCAATGAAGCCTCCACCTTTCGATCCTTCTGATAGGCCTCAGGTCGCGCGGCGCGGTTCCTCGCCGTCAGCGTCACCGTACCCCAAACGTGAAGCGCAATCATTGCGAGCAGCCCAGCGCGGGCGAGCCACTTGAGGGCCCCTAGGCCCTGCAGCGTTGCGGCGTAGGTGTTGTACGCGTCCGGCCCGGCGAACATCTGCAGGTGGCCGAGCATGTGCACCAGCGTAAAGGCAAACATCCCGGCGCCGGTGATGCCCACGATGAATTTGAGCCCAATCGTGGACGACAAAACCCGTGATATTACTCCCGTCATGGCGCCTACGTACTCTCAGTGATGCCAGGAAATCAACACACGCCTGGTCTCACTCTCAACAAACCGAATGGGCAGCCGCCCCCGCCGGGGCGGACTCGGCGGGGCCAGACGAAACGGACCCGTAGCGTTCGGCCGTTGGGCGGTAACTCGGGGCAGCGCCGCTCGCCCCAAACGCCGACGGGGCAAGGTGGCGATGGGTCGTTAGGGGCTCGACGAGCGCCGGAACCCGGCGCTGCGCTACCTGGGTCAATCTAGGTCGAGCGCTCCGGACCTACGGAATGTCGGGAAAGTAGCTTCGGGTCCAGTCGGTGTTCAGGCAACCCGCGCTGGGCGCAGCTTCAAGACCGGCGCCGTTGCTGCTGTTCGCTTCCGGGTGGTAAACGCTGATAATGACGGGCACGTAACCAACGTGCAAACCGTCGGGCGGCGTCACCACTTGTCCGGGATCGAGCTTGGCTAGGTGAGGGTCGAAGTTCTCGGGGTCATCAGCATTGCGGCTGTTGATGAACACCGGCTTGCCCGGGTTGGGCTTCGAACTCAGCGCCGTTTTTCGGTGAAGCGCTTCAACATAGCTTTGCAGTTGCTCAAGGTAGGCATCAGTGTACACATCGGGCCAGTTTTGTTTCGCTGTCTTCACCGACGGTTGCTCGATGAACTTGAACCAGACGTAGGTCGCGGTCGCGCCGTTCTGAAGTAAGGCAGTGTAGCGCTGCTTTCCGGTGGTGTCCCAGTTCACAAAGTCTGGGTGAGTGACGTCGCGCTCCTTGTAGCTCAAGTACCGAGCATCCAGACGCGGGACCCGGTTGACGTTATCTGGCGGAGGGACGGGTTCGCTCTTGTACAGATGCGGGTGGTTCTGGAAGTAGTCGCTGGCGCCGGCTTCAACGGGCCACTTGTCAGCTAATTTGCGGTAGTACAAGTACCCGTTTTGGTCCGCTTGCGCCGCCGTCCCCGCCGCGGGCCACTCGACGTAGGCGTTGTACAGGTCATGACCGACGTCATACGGCGGTCGGATCACGGTGAGGTGCTGCTGGCCCTCGATGGTCTCGTCAACCTTCAGCTGGCTGTGCGTGCTGCTGGTGACCCCGTTAAAGGTGAGGAAGCTCGTTGGGATCAGGCTGTTCATGGGCGTGTTCTCCCTGAGCGCCTTCGAGTAGGCTTCCATGCTCGATTGTTCGATGCTCTGGATCTTGGAGATCACGTACTCTCGTGCCTTGAAGTGGGGTGCCCGCGGCACCGGAACGTAGTAGGTGTCCTGGCCAAGTTTCAGACCCTGGGAGTACTGTTCGTTCGCGATCCCAGAGTCGGGCTTCGACCCCAGCGTCGCAAACGTACCGAATGGGTCCGATGCTGAACGACTGGCTGCGTAGGAGCCGTCACGGACTTTATCTGGGTCTACCCAGTTGAAGTACTCCGGCATATAGCCGTTCACCGGTCCCTGATATTGATACGCTTCAACGAAGCTCATCCAGTACTTGTAGTCCTTTGGGTGGCTTAGATTGAGGTTGGTCCACCCCCAACCGATCCAGATCCCGTTGTCTTCTTCGTGTTGGTCCTGACGCTGGTCGAACCCAATGTTCACGCCCGGAACGGTGAGCACTCTGTTCGAAATTTGCACCATCGCGAGCCACTTGTCTCCGAGCAGCGCACCGCCCATACCGTGGCCAAACTGCACGTCGCTGCAAGTGTGGTATAGATCGCCGACTCCCGCGATGTGCAGCGTGGGGTAGAAGTAGGGGCCTGTCGCGAGTGGATTCACCCACAGCCCGCCTTCGATAGAGTTTCTTCCGTAGGAGCTGAGCCACCAGTGAAAGACACCGAACTGCTCATCGGAGCCGACGGCGTATTTGGAGGCCCTATAGACGCGATTGAAGACGAACTTGCCGGCGCCGCGCTCTGTGGTTCCGGCGTGACTGATGCCGTCGACGCCGCCTTGAAAGAGCACCTTCCTATCGAACAGCTCGCAGCTTGAGCCCGGCGAGGGACAGGTGGGGACCTCGCACAGCTCACCTGTTCGGGTCTTGCCGCTTTCACAGAGCGGGAAGCAACCTGAGCCATCGGAGGGGCAGTCCCAGCCCGGCTCGGCATGACACTCGGCATCGCAGCCGTCGCCGGTTTCGGTGTTTCCGTCGTCACACTGTTCGGGCAAAGTGAGCTGGCTGTCGCCGCACACCGAACCATTTGCGGGTGTTGCGGCATCCGGCTTGTCGCTACCGGGACCGGTCCCGCCGGGGCTAGTCCCGCCGCCAGCGCCCGTTGCTGTAGCGCCGCCGCCCCCGACGAGATCGCCCGCTTCTGCAGCCATCCCGCCCGGTGCGCTCTTGCCGTCCGCGCTCGGGGTAGCCGTGCAGGCGGCTACTGTGAGCCCGACAAACCAAAGGGCAGCGATGTGTTTTGCTTGAGGGGTCATGGGGCGTCTCCCGACTTCTGGTTACGGAAAAGTGGCAGTGTCACGAGTGAACTCACAGGGGTCAATATAAAGAGGCCAACTGGTGATGGTCGCCACCGTGTTTTCAGCGCGTTGAGCGGGTGGGTGCAGTCAATTGCCTATTGGGGTGGGGTAGCTGGCCCCAGCGCGCCCCAGCTACCCCCCTCCTATACACTGGAAATTCAGGCGGGCGTCGCTCAGCACTCGTGACGACCCGACTGGGCCCAGTGTGCTAAGGCTCCCCGAGCATGGTGATCCCTTGTCGCTTGGTGAAGTTCGTTCGCGACGCCACGACTTTATCGATCGTGAATATTCACGCCGCGTGGGACGCGGGGCGTTTGAAACTGCAAGCGAAGAGTGCCCCGCCTGCGCCCGTGACGCTCAATACGTTGGTGTTCGAGGGTGATAGCGTGTTGCTCGACGGAGAGCGCCTAAGTCGAAGAACCGAACACTATGCGGCCCTCTTGAACAAGCCGATGAGTGTCTCGTGTACCGTTCGTGATCCTGACGGCAAGGCGGACTTGCGCCCGTGGCTTAAACAGATGCCCGCGGGCGTCTTCCCTGTTGGACGTCTGGATCGCGACACCACGGGCTTGCTGCTGTTCTCCACGGACGGTGACTTGTCGAACGTCGTGCTGCGACCCGAGCGCCACACGGACAAGACCTATTGGCTCTGGCTGAATGAGCAGTTCAGCGTGGACGACCCTCGCCTCCAAGCGTTGGTCGATCGGAACAATCCAAAGTATGACGGCGCGCGACACGCAGAGATTTTCCATTTGACCGAGCACTATGTGGAGCTGCTGCTCACGCTCGAGCAAGGCAAGAATCGACAGATTCGTCGCCTGTGCCGAGCGCTCAACTTGCGACTCTTGCACTTGCACCGAAAGCGTATCGGTCCGCTCACAGATGAGGGGCTCGGGCTCGGGCAGTTTCGTGAGCTGAGCTCGGATGAGGTCGAGTCGCTCTGGGAAGCGACCGGGGGCCGGCAGTCTTTGCGGCAGAGTCAGCTGCAAGCGCTCGGGGGTTTGGCTGAACGGCTGCAGCACGCTGGGACGCCGGACGCGCGACTAGAAGCATGGTTGTCGCGGGCGCCTGACTTCGGGTGAGCTCTGAGTGCTCTGGCTTGGCCCGTTACCGTTCGGGGCGTCGAGCCCGGTCGCTTTAAGACGCCGCCGCCGTGCACTTGTAGAAACGGGTCGAATCGACACACCGTGTTCGGGGGGATGTGTCGCGAGGCAGCGCACCCAGCTAGGTCAGGTACACCCAAGTTCGCTCCTTCGGAGCTGATTCAGTTCGGTTCACGGGGGCTCCAATGTTGCTCAGTGGGGCGATCCGGAGAAATTTCGTGAACCAAGCTACCCACAATTGGGCTAGCGTGAGGACGTGAAAGCCTCCACCCACATCCGCCCGAATTCTCCGCAGCCGACTACTTGCTACAAGCTCCGAGCGCTGAGCGGCGCTGGTCTCTTCCTGTCTCTCGGCTTGACGCTCTCCGGCTGCACCTCGGAGATCACCTTCCCAGAGGATGAGGACGCCATTCGGAGTCCTGGCGGAACGAAGCCGGACGGTTCCAAGCCTGTGGGGGGCGCAGGCGGCATGACCGAACAAGGACAGGGCGGTGAAGGCGGGGTTACTGAGCGTCCAGTGCCCAATCGCGGTGGTTCAGGCGGGACCAATGATTCGACGGGCGGCGGCGCTACGTCCGGCGGGTCTAGCGCGGGTGGAGACACCGCAAATGGCGGCGCGGGTGGAGACACCGCAAATGGCGGCGCGGGTGGAGACACCGCAAATGGCGGCGCGGGTGGAGACACCGCAAATGGCGGCGCGGGTGGAAGCGGCGGTGCGCAGCAGCCTGGCGTGGCGGTTCTGTTTATCTACGGCAGCATGGCGGCTCCCCAGGGTGACCAGGTGGTTCGTGAACGACTTGCGCAGCTTGGGTTCGAAGCGAAGTCCGTCCTGGATACAGCTGTCACGACCGATGACATTTCGAACGTCGCCGGTGTTTACATCTCAGAATCGATCGGGTCGACGAGTATCGACTCGCGGGTCCTCGATGCCCTGCGTGCTGCGACCATTCCCGTGGTCCTAAACGAGGTGTTTGTTGCGGACGAATTGGGAATGGTGGCGTCAAGTGCACCCGGCTGGACCGAGTCTCCGGGGTCGTGGACGATTCAAGAGTCGAACAAGGCGCATCCGCTTGCGGCAGGTCTTCTCCCGCAACAGACAACGATTTGGGGGGGCACGGCGTATTACTACTACGCGAAGGGTTCGATCAAAGGTACGGTGATCGCCAAGGATGCCACCGGGCTTTGGACGACCTTGTTTGCATTCGACACGGCCGAGCCAATGGAACAACTCCCAGCGCCCGCGCGGCGCGTGGTCATCGCGTTCGACGCCGAAGCCCCACAGCGTTTCACGGCCGCCGGTTGGGGGCTGTTTGATGCGGCTATTAACTGGACGCTGAAGAAGTAAGCGGCAAGAACTTGCACCTGATCTGAGAGTGGGCTCGCTCGAGGGACGGTCCCTACGCTGTGCGCCTCAGCGCGTCACCTTGTAAGTGGCCAGCATGCCCGCCAAAATGTGGTCGTTCACGTGGCAGTGGTAGAGCCACGTGCCGGGGTTGTCAGTGATCATATCCACGGTCACCATCGTTGCCGGCAAGATGGACAGAACGTCCATGCGGGCGCCGTTCAGGGTCACGGTGTTGGCGTGAAAGTGGGGGGTATGCAGGTCGACCTCGGTTCCCATGCCCATGACGTACCAGCGAGTGCGCTCGCCTCTCTTCATCGTTAGGCCTGGCAGGTTGCCAAAGACATAGCCGTTGATCGAGTGCATCAAATTGCTCTCGCCGAATGGGTTGGACAGTGCTGGTCAAGTTCAGGTGTACCTAGTCTTCCTGTTTCTGCTGCGTTTCAGACAGCGTGTTGGGTTCGAGTGTCTGCTGGGAGTTTGAGTTAGCGCAGAGCGCCGCTAACGGGAGGCGACGGGAAGGGTCAGGTGGGGGCCTCGGCTCCACCCCATGAGCGCCCTCTGGCCGCCCTACAGCGGAACTTCGCGAACCTACCCAGAATGAGGTGCGCTGGGTCCGCTTGTGGTAAGCCCGTACTCAATATGACGCACGAAAAAACGGTGGTGATCGTGGGTGGCGGGTTCGCCGGGTTGAACGCGGCGCACGCCCTCGGCAAGTCGGGTCAGGTGAAGGTGCACCTGATCGATCGGCGGAACCATCACTTGTTCCAGCCGCTCCTGTATCAAGTCGCGATGGCAGGCCTCAGTCCCGCAGAAATCGCGGCGCCGATTCGCAGTCTGTTGTCGAGGTACCCCAAGGTGGTGGTCACCGCCGGCAACGTGACGCAGCTCGACCTCGCAGCGAAGCAGGTGTTGGGCGATTTTGGCGCCATCGCCTATGACTACCTGGTGGTTGCAACAGGTGCACAGCATAGCTACTTTGGAAAGAACCAGTGGGAGCAGTTCGCGCCAGGCTTGAAGACCTTGCCGCAAGCGACGGAGATTCGGCGCCGCGTACTGACGGCGTTCGAAATGGCGGAGCGCGAGACGGATCCGGAGGTGCGGAAGGCCCTCTTGACGTTTGTGGTGGTCGGCGGCGGGCCCACAGGGGTCGAACTGGCCGGCGCCCTCGGCGAAATGAGCCGCTTCACCTTGGCACGGGATTTTCGGAGGATCGATCCGAAAATGAGCCGCGTGATCTTGATTGAAGCGGGGCCGCGGATCTTGGCTTCGTTCTCCGAGAAGCTCGCCGAGCGCGCCGCGCTCG
>JBDKJZ010000144.1:0-10873 GCA_039796375.1 Pseudomonadota bacterium | reverse complement strand
CTTTCGCGTCAGTCGATTCCGCGTTCTCCGACGCGGTCGTTTACGCACTTCACGTGGGGAGCAGCACTGCTTACGGCGAAACGCAGACTCAGACTCCGGTGCTCTGCCAGTTCTACGCTGAAGATATGCTCGAGTGTTGGGTGGGCGACGAGTACATCAATGGCAACCCATCCGATACCAAAGGCCTGATGAGCAAGAGCGGAAAACTCAAGGTCTTCGCCGGCCTCAGGGATGACCCCTTCTTCTTTGAGCTCACCGGCTTCCAAGAGACTGTCAAGGCCGTCGTCGCAGCCGCGCCGGATTTGGAGTTCGACGAACAGATGTGCCCGTTGCTTCCACCGGAGACGAGCGCGGCGCTGGTTAAGCAGCTGCAGTCGGGCGCTAAGGGTGTCGCTGCTTCCGACACGTTCGCGGGAGCCAACGTCCTCTCGCTGGTAGTCCAGATCGACAAGTCTCTTGTCAACGCAGGCGGCCCGTTGCTCTCGGCCTGGGCCAGTACCCACGCGGCCAAATAATCACTGCGCAACTTTTGAAAGTGGAAATCAGTATGAAATCAGTACTCTTTATTTCAGCAAGCTTGCTCTGCGGGTTCGTCCTGGCCTGCGGCGATGACAACTCGGACGACGACAAGTCCTCGATGACAGACGGCGACAACGAAAAACCCGAGCCCGAGCCCGAGCCCAAACCTGAGCCCAAACCTGAGCCCAAACCTGAGCCCAAACCTGAGCCCGAGCCCGAGCCCGTACCCGAGCCGGCAGCAACCGGACGCGGCGCTGACAAGCCCCCCACGCTAGGCATGCAGATCGACCGCATAGGGCGCCCTGCGATCGCCACGGCCCTCATCGCGACCTTCGAGAGCGACAGCGCGAAGAAGGGCATGGCGAAGGATGGATACAACGCCGCTGCTGCAAAGAGCTGGGCGACCTACGAGCCTGAGATGGCGGGGAACTTGGCGATTCTAGACTCGCTCGACGGCAACTGCGGCAACCAACTGCTCGCCGCGGCTACGGGGGCTCGCTACGCGGCGCTCGCGGGCATCCTCGCGGATGACCGCCTCTACATTAACAGCATGAGCGGCGTGTGCGGGACGTACCTGGGATTAGAAGCTGAGATCGTCGGCGCTGTCGAACCGGGTCAAGGGGGTTGCGGCGGCAGAACACTGACGGACGATGTCATCGACCGCAGCTACTCTGTGCTCGCCGCTGGCATCCTGACCGGCGTAGACGACACCATCACGAGCGACAAACAACCCCACTCGGCGACCAAGTTCCCCTTCGTCGCTGCAGCCGCCAAGTAAACCCCACACCTAGAACGCTCACGCAATGCACTCACGCCCTAGGCTCCCAGTCAAACCGCCACGAGTCATCTCGCGGCCAATCGCAGCATGTCTTCGATTCGTTTCGGGGCAAAGTCAGCTTGCACGGGTGGGCGTCGTGCTGGGCGTGAGCTGTGCCCTGTACGCCTGTGGAGCTGAGACTCCACGGGCCGTACCTGGGCCAGGCGCGGGCACCGAACCGCGCGAACCTATAGCTGCGCGGTCCGAGCCCGAGCGCTCAGCAAAGCGAACCACGGACGGGGTACTCGCTCTTAAAAACCTCAGCGCTCAAATCAGTTCTCTAGAAGCGCGCTCTACGCGCCTTCCAGGCGACACTCACTCAGTTATCCAGTTGGCCAATCTGCTACTCGCTAGAGCGCAGTTCGTTGGTACCTACGATGACCTAGCCCGAGCGGAGCAGCTAGCTTCGACGCTGCTCGCAAACGGGGCAGAAAACGACGCCGCCGCCCGGCTGCTCGCAGCGAGGGTCAAGGGCGGACTCCACGACTTTGCGGCAGCAGCAAAGCATCGCCTCGCGGCTAACCCTGCGGCCCCGGCAGATGCGCTCACTTCGGTCGCGACCGGTGATAATCTGGAGGGCGCTCACGCCTTAGCCACCACGGCTGCTAGAGACCAACCCTCTCTCCAATCGGTCAGCGCGCTGGCTTCGGTCGAGGCCGCACTCGGACACTATGAGCTCGCAGACACGCTATATCAGGACTCTCTTGAATCCTACCGTGACGTCTCACCGCTCCCCGTCGCGTGGGTCCAGTTTCAGCGCGGCGTGATGTGGAGTGAGATGGCCGCTCAACCTGAGCGGGCTCTGCCACTCTACCAGGACGCCGTACGACGCCTTCCCGGCTACGTCACCGCCAACGTTCACCTGGCTGAGCTAGAGTACCAGCGCGGGGAACATTCCCAGGCTACCCGGCGCCTGGAGGACCTGGTTGCAAACGCTACGCTCCAGGACCCGGAGCCGCTCGGGCTGCTCGGCGAATGGCTTCAGAGCGGCGATGCCCAGCGCTCAACGGAGCTGATTCGAAATGCCTCAGCACGCTATGAACAATTGCTGGCACGTTTCCCGCTCGCGTTTCTAGATCACGGGGCGGAGTTCTTCGCCGGCCCCGGACGGGACCCCTCGCGGGCACTCAGGCTGGCGCTCCGAAACCTCGAAAATCGCCGCACCCCGCGGGCTTTCCAGGTGGCCATTCAGAGCGCTACCGCCGCGGGCGACTCAGCGAAGGCCTGCCAACTATCCGCGCAGGCGACGCGGGAACGGCGCGTCAACCCAACCTTAGGAGAAACCCTGCAGACGCTCTCCTGCAGCAACTGAGCTGAGGGCGACTCCGATGCTAGTGAGCGACACGCGCCTCTAGGGCCCAGTTCGGCTGGCATCCCAAAACACTTCTGCTCGCGCTCTGGTGGGGTTAAGCTTTGCGTCATGCCCGTGTCCTTCGAGATCCCCCGGCTCGGGGAGCCTACATTTTCTTCGCCCTTAGCGCTGAGCACCCAGTTCGGAGATGGCAAATCCAACTATGTCAGTGACGACGACCGGGTGCTGTACGATATCGAGTTCCAGGCCTCCCACCCGGATCTCCACACCCGGAACCGAGGGGCGTTGGAGAAGGCCGGCCCGCGGGAGAAGCTGTTTTTTGATCCCACGCAGGTTCACGCCGCAATCGTCACCTGTGGTGGCCTATGTCCGGGCTTGAATGACGTCATCCATGCGATCGTGATGACGCTTTGGGAGCACTACGGCGTGCGTCGTGTCACCGGGTTTCGCTACGGCTACACTGGGATGCTCGCCGACAGTTCGCATACTCCCAAGCCGCTCGATCCCAAAGCCGTAGCGCGCATCCATCGAAACGGCGGGACCATCTTGGGCAGCGCCCGCGGGGGCGGTGAACGAAGCGGCGAAATCGTAGACACCCTCGTTCGAAACAGCGTCAACGTACTGTTCACTATCGGTGGCGACGGGACCCAGCGCGCGGCCCTCAAGCTCACCGAAGAGATAGCGCGCCGAAAGCTGCCCATCGCGCTGGTCGGGATCCCGAAGACTATCGACAACGACCTCAGCTTTGTCGAGCGCTCTTTCGGGTTTGAGACGGCGGTGGCCGAAGCGGTACGCGCGGTGGACGGCGCCTACACTGAGGCGCGCGACGCCCTCAACGGCGTGGGCTTGGTGAAGTTGATGGGCCGGGAGAGTGGTTTCATCGCGGCCCACGCGGCGCTCGCGAGCAATGACGTCGACTTCGTGCTTATCCCCGAGGTGCCATTTGATCTGGATGGAGAGAACGGGTTCTTGCATCACCTGGAGAAACGAATCGAACGGAATCATCACGCCACGATCGTGGTCGCCGAGGGCGCCGGACAACGTTACGTGGAGCGCGCGGGAACCGACCCGAATGGAAACAAGATCCTGGGTGATATCGGCGTGTTTCTGAAGAAACGAATCACGACATACTTTGAGGGACTTCAGCGGCAGGTCCAAGTCAAATACATCGACCCTAGCTACAGCATCCGCAGCCAAGCTGCCAACCCGGCAGACTCTATCTACTGCGCTCGTTTGGGGGCCAACGCGGTCCACGCGGCGCTGAGTGGGCGTACCGCTTGTATCGTCGGCACCGTCAACCACCGCATGGTACACGTCCCGATCTTCGCCGCGTCCGACCAGCGCAACTGCGTAGACGCCGAAGGAGCGCTCTGGCGTGACGTGGTGGTCAACACCGGAATGCCGCTCTTGATGACCAACCCCAAGTAGCTTCTTTGCTAGGGATCCCTGAGCGCCGCTAAGAAGCGGGCGCCATAGCGCTCCAACTTGGTTGGTCCGATGCCGGAAATAGCTAACATTTCGCTCTCCGTCCGGGGCCGCTGCTCGGCCAGCTCGAGCAGCGTCGCGTCGCTGAAGATCACGTAGGCGGGCACCTTGCGCTCCTGGGCTAGATCCCGCCGGAGATCTTTCAGCCGCTGTAGCAACTCGGTATCACCGCCGCGGCTCCCATACGTGTGGGCCGCGGACACCCGTTCGCTGCTGCCAGCGGCGGAACTCGTCTTGCGGCCTTGGCGCCACGGGACCACCACGCTTGGCAAGCCGCAGTTCCCACAAGATCTACCGCACACGTCGGCATCTTCCCCGAAGTAACCAACGAGCGCCTGGTGCCGGCAGTCTTCGCTGCTCGCCCAGTTGAACATCAGCCGCGCCTGCTCCCGGAGGCGCATACCCGTTTCTTCGTCCTCGCTGCTCGCGGCGAACTCGTCATAGGTCCGAACCTCATTCCACGAGTAGAAGAGTATGCAGTCACTGTTCAGTCCATCGCGCCCAGCTCGACCGATTTCCTGGTAGTAGCCCTCCATCGAGCGTGGCATGTCTCGATGAATCACATAGCGGACGTTCGACTTGTCGATACCCATGCCGAATGCAACGGTCGCGCACACCACTGAGACCTTGTCGTCACGAAACGAGTTCTGAACCCGGGTCCGCTCTTCGGGAGCAAGCCCCGCGTGGTAACATGCCGCACGGCAGCCGTTCTCATTCAGGTAGTCCGCTAGCCCCTCGGTCGCCTTGCGCGAGATGCAGTAGACGATACCGCTTTGAGACGGGCGGTCGCGAACGATGCCGAGGATCGCTTTGCGCACGTCTTTGACTTCCGCCTCCTTACCCTTCTTGTGAACGTGCAGGTGCAAGTTTGGCCGAAAGAACGAGCCCCGATACAGCTCAGCCTTATCCATCGCTAGCTGGGACAAGATATCCTGGGTCACGGTTTGGGTCGCAGTCGCCGTCAGCGCGAGAATCGGAACGTCCGGAAAGCGCTGCTTCAAGCCTGACAAGCGCCGGTACGCGGGCCTAAAGTCGTGCCCCCACTCACTAATACAATGCGCTTCATCTACGGCGATTAACCGAAGATCGATTCCTTCCAGGTGACGTCCTAGCGACGCCGCAAGCCCCTCCGGTGCCGCATAAACCAGCTCGTACTCGCCTGCGCGCGCCGCGGCCAGGCGCCTTTGTTTTTCATCGGAATCGAGGGAACTGTTGAGCGCCGTCGCACGAAAGCCGTTCTCGGTCAGACCGTCAATCTGATCTTTCATCAGGGCGATTAGCGGAGAAATTACGAGCGTAGTCCCTCCAAGCAATCGCGCGGGCAACTGGTAGGTGAGTGACTTGCCAGCGCCCGTGGGCATGACGCCTATGCAGTCCCGACCCGCGAGGACAGCGCGAATGATGCTCTCTTGGCCCGGCCGGAACTGGCGGTAGCCGAACACGCTGTGGAGGGCCGCTGCTAGATCAACATCCTGGGCGGCGCGGGCGTGGGTGGCCACTGCGGCGAAGCTCCGCAGTTGGTTCGCGAGCTTTCGCAGCTGTGCCATGACCTCGGGCGCGAAGAGCTGATTGTCGTGCCGGTAGATCGCGCGCATACGCGCCAACTCCCGCGAGCAGCGGCGCCGATACTCCGGATCCGCTTGGTTGGCATCCCAAGCCCCGTACAGCGCGCCGACGCTAGTGGTGATCTCTTCGGCGCTTGGGATCCCGGAGGATGAAGCGCTCAAAGCCGGCGGCATTGCGGACGGCCTTAGCACGCCGTCAATCGCGGACTGAAGGCACAAACGAGGCACTTGGGCAGGGTAGGCCGAGCGGGCCGGACCGGCGTTCCAGCCGGGCGCCAATGCACCCCAAACCGGTGGCTTCCACTGCTTCGCGGTGAAGCCTTGACCGGCAGCTTCGCAGAATCAAGCGAGTGGGACGAAACGGTCTTCACCCTCGTGCCACTCTTCCATCTCCATTCGGCCCAAGCTGAAATACCAGGCGCTTAGAAACAGCGTGCCCGCGTCCACCCTTTCTTGGATCCACGGAAACGTCCGGAGGTTCGCTAGGGACTGAACCACGGAGCGGCGTCCGCAGACACAGTGCAGCTCTTCGGCAGGGGTGTCCGCCGGCTGAGACCGGAGGGCCGCGGTTACGGCCGGCTCCGCCACCCTCAACCAGTCCCCGAGGGGCCCTTTCGGCCAATGACCGGTGCGCACGGCGTCTGTCGCCCCTTGGATGCCGCCGCAGAGCGAATGCCCCATCAGCAGGATGTGGCGGACCGCGAGCGTATTCACAGCAAAATCGAGGGCAGCGGTCGTCTCCTCCAGCCCCCCATCTTCGCCATTCCGCGGCACCAGATTCGCCACATTTCGCACGACAAAAATGTCGCCCGGGTTCGCGAGCGTGACCAGCGCAGGATCGACTCGCGAGTCGCAGCACGCGATCAGCAGGATCTTCGGGCGCTGCCCGGCTTTGACGAGTTTGTCGAACCTTGCCGCTGGGTCATTTCGCTTTTCCTCCAAAAAGCGCGACACTCCGTCACGTAGCGCGTACAGGTCTTTCATGCTCCCCCCCGCCTATCAAAACTCGGGGGCAGATCCCAAGAGGATCTGAAGTTTCCGCTTCGATTTCCCTAGCATTCTTGGGCCGGAGAGCGCGTCCGCTGGAATTTGAAGCGCCTCTGCTTCGGCAAGGTTTCGTGACCAAGATTACTCGCCCGTTGCGCCACCTCAGCCGGCAGCGCCCGAGTAGTCAGCGCCCGCCCATCGCGCCACATTTCCGAGAAAAGTGACCACCCCCCCGATCCGCACCTCTGAGGGTCCAAGCAGAACATTGGGGTGCCCGCTCGTAAACCCGAGTCGAAAATCCGTCCCGACAGGAGCGCGGCCCGGGCACGAAAATAGCGGCTTGCCGCTACGACCATGTGCCTGCATAATCCCGCTCTACAGCCCCGGTGTCAGCCGGGCGCCCGAAATAGCTCAAGGCTGATAGCCCTCGACTGAGAGATAATAGAGATGACCTACCCATTTGTTCCGGCCGAGAAGCTGGGCACTGCGCTGAAAGGAGCATCGGCCGTCCTCGTCCGTGTTTCTGGGGCGCTCGGGTGCGTTTGCCTCGTCGTCGTCTAGTCCTGGGAAGTCGGTCTGTGGTTTTCACCCTGCGGTCCGACTCTCCAGGTCGGACGACGCGAAGCCCCAGCTCGTCTGTCGGGCACGCTGTCCAGAATTGTGTTGGAGCGGAGAGGGGACTAGAACGAGGCCCCGCGAAATCGAAGGAAAAGACAGGATAAACCATGAGCACGTTGAAGATCGTTTCGGTATCTGGTGATGGCATCGGTCCAGAGGTGAACGCACAGGCAGTGCGAGTCCTCAAGTTGGCGTGCAAGGCCGCCGGCCGAGAGATATCAGTTGTCGAAATGCCGATGGGCGGGGTTGCGCTCGACGCCGGCGACAAGGCCCTGCCGGATGCTACGCGGGATGCGTGTCTCAAGTCCGACGCGGTTCTGCTCGGGGCAGTCGGCCTCCCCAAGTACGACGGGGCCGTGGGTGATCGGCGGCCCGAGAAGGGCCTACTCGACCTCCGCAAGGCGCTCGGCGTCTTCGCCAATCTGCGACCTGTACGCTCCATCGAGGCACTCATCGATGCTTCTCCGCTAAAGAGACACATCGTCGAAGGCACGGACATGCTGGTCGTTCGCGAGTTACTGGGTGGCGCCTACTTCGGTGAGCCGCGCGGGATCAACGACAACTACGCGTTCAACACTATGGGGTACAGTGTGCCCGAAATACAGCGCGTCGCTCGCGTTGCCTTTGAAGCCGCTCGGAAGCGTCGCAACAAGGTCACGTCCGTCGACAAAGCCAACGTCCTTGAGGTCTCGCAGCTCTGGCGCAAGACGGTGATCGCTCTGCAGAAGAGCGAGTTTCCCGACGTTGAACTGGATCACCAGTACGTCGACTCGGCGGCTATGGATCTGATCCGGAACCCGCGCCGCTTCGACGTGATCGTGACGGAGAACCTGTTCGGTGACATCTTGACCGACGCGGGCGCGGTGCTCCCGGGCTCAATCGGCGTCTTGGCTAGCGCAAGCTTGGGTGAAGGCCCCGGTCTGTTCGAGCCCATTCATGGCTCCGCTCCGGACATCGCCGGCAAGGGGATCGCAAACCCGTTGGGTGCCATCGGGTCCGTCGCGTGGATGTTCAAGACCAGCCTAAAGATGATTGAACAAGGTGAACAGATTGAGAAGGCGATCGATCGGGTGCTCACAGCTGGGCACCGAACCAAAGACTTGGGTGGCAATGTGACCACTGAAGAGATGGGAAGCTTAGTATGTCAGGCCCTGGAATCGCAGTAAGCGGCAGCAAGACGGACAACAAGGACAGCGCCAAGCCCAACGGCAAGGCGCCATCGGTCCAAGGTGAAGTGATGCGCGGCGCGCGCATTATCGTCGAAAGCTTAGTCGAAGAAGGCGTCGATTTGATCTTCGGCTATCCGGGTGGAGCCATTCTCCACGTCTACGATGAGCTCTTCCAAGCCAAAGACAAGATCACCCACGTCCTAGTTCGTCATGAGCAAGGCGCGGTACACGCGGCTGAGGGCTACGCGCAGTCGACCGGTCGCGTCGGCGTGTGCATGGTCACCTCGGGTCCAGGCGCGACAAACGTGATCACTGGCCTTCAAAACGCCATGATGGACTCCACGCCCATCGTTGTGATCACCGGGCAAGTGCCTTCGACGCTGATCGGCACCGACGCTTTTCAAGAAGCGGACATCGTCGGGATCACCCGCCCCTGCACCAAATACAACTACCTCGTCAAAGACGTGAAGCAGTTGGCGGCGACCCTCAAGGAGGCGTTCTACCTGGCGCGCAGCGGCAGGCCTGGCCCGGTGCTAATCGACATTCCCAAAGACATCACTGCGATGGAGTGCGAGTTTATCTACCCCGACAAGGTGGACCTCCCCTCGTACAAACCGACAACGCGGGGTCACAGTCTCCAGGTCAAGAAGGCTATCGACCTGATCCAGGTCCACGAGCGCGTGATCTTGTACATCGGCGGAGGGGTGGTCACTGCCGGGGCAGAGCCCGAGGTGTATGAGCTCGCCAAGCGTCTGAACGTCCCTGTGACCCCCACGCTGATGGGGCTAGGGAGTTACCCGCCGAACGATCCCCAGTTCTTGGGAATGCTCGGCATGCACGGGACCTACACGGCCAACATGGCCATGTCCGAAGCGCACCTAATCATCGCCGTCGGCGCGCGCTTCGACGACCGCGTCACCGGGCGCCTCGACAAGTTCGCGCTCAAAGCGAAGAAGATCCATATCGACATCGATCCGACCAGCTTGAACAAGACGGTCCAGGTCGACGTGCCCATAGTCGGGGATGCGAAGGTGGTACTTCAGCAACTGCTTGAGGCGCTACCGAAAGAGCCGCCACCGCCGCGAACGCATTGGTGGGCCACCTTGAACGAGTGGCTCCGGAAGTATCCGCTAGCCTACAAGGACGACCCGAACTCCATCAAACCTCAGCGCATGTTTGAGGAACTGGCAAAAGTCACGAACGGTCGCTTCATTTGTTCGACGGACGTGGGCCAACACCAAATGTGGGCCGCGCAGTATTACCCCCTAGACTCGGGTCGCAAGTGGCTCACCTCCGGAGGGCTGGGGACTATGGGCTTCGGTTTGCCCGCTGCGATGGGCGCAGCGATGAAGCTCAAGGCCGAAGGCAACGAAGAGCCCGTGCTTTGTATCACCGGTGACGGCTCATTCCAAATGTGTATTCAGGAGCTAGCGACCTGCGTACACGAAGGGCTGAACGTTAAGGTCGTGATCATGAACAACAACTTCCTTGGCATGGTTCGCCAGTGGCAAGAGATGTTCTATTCACGTCGCTACAGCGAGGTGGGGATGAAGTACTTCCCGGACTTCAAGGCCATCGCCGAAGCCTACGGCGCAACCGGTCTCCGCGCTGAATCACCCGCTGAGGTGCACGATGTCCTCAAGAAGGGCATTCTTGAGACGACCGGCACAGTGATCATCGACGTCATCGTTCACAAGGAATCCAACGTGTTCCCCATGCTCCCCGCCGGCTCGGCCCACTACGAAATTGTCATGGATCCAGAAGTATTCGGCGCTGACGCCCAGGAGAAGCAGTCGTGAACGGGCAGAACAGCGCCGAGCGTCGGCACTTGCTCGCGATCCTCGTCGAGAACACGCCGGGTGAGCTGGCGCGTATCGTCGGTCTCTTCAGCGGGCGCGGGTTCAACATCGACTCACTTTCCGTCAACACGACGCTTGAACCCAGCAAGTCTCGAGTCGTGCTCACCACGCGTGGCGACGATCAGGTCGTCGAACAGATCACGAAGCAGCTGAACAAGCTAGTGCGCGTGCATAAGGTGTGGCACCTGCAAGGTTCGCAACATCTTGAGCGCGAGCTGTGCTTGTGCACTCTGCGCGCGCAGGGCGCGAAGGGCCGTGAAGAGCTCGATCGCCTGCTCAAGCTTTGTGGCGGCCGAATCGTCGCCTACTCGACCACGGCGTTCACGATCGAGATCACCGGGACGGAAGCCGAGATCAACAACTTCTTGGAAATGGCGCGTCCCTTGGGGATCCGAAACATGGTCCGGTCAGCTCCGATTGCAATCGCAAAACCCAGCGACACGGACGTGGGCACCGCAGACAACGCGGCCTAGGTTCAGTAGCGAGCTCTCAACGCCGACCTTTTGACTAGGGTCGGCGTTGTTCGTTGTTGGCTCTGTCGC
>JBDKJZ010000143.1:0-10915 GCA_039796375.1 Pseudomonadota bacterium | reverse complement strand
GACGGGGATGTCGACGGTGAAGGAGATCTCTTCCGCCGGAGCACTATGGACCAACCAGCACTGGGCGGTGGTGTTTTCACGCTCTTGCTCCTGCGTGCAGTCAGAACTGCCAACCCACACTTGGAAGTTGTCTGAGCTGGGGCTGCTGACTTTTAGGTCAAAGTGCAATACGTCGCCCTGAACACAGTCGTCGAGGCTGATAGAGTAGGGGCGCTTGGTGCCGGTGCCGGGGCGCTCATCTTCCCTGTCTCGGCTGAACGCAGTATTCGTCACTGGGTCGATAGTCTGCGCTTGGCTTCTGGTGGATAGCAGAAGCCCGAAGGCGATCAGGAGGGCACAAAGACGCTGGGGTGGTTGCAGGGAAGAAAGCATTCGGCGAAACACATGAGCACGTGCCGTGCCAGAAGGGAATGCGCTTGCAATACCCGGACTTCTGCCAGAAACCGCTGGGAGGACCACGCTGCGCACGCCCTCGGCGTCGCCAGCATGTCGCGGCGACCCGAAACATTGCCAATGTGTCATTCGTCGATTCATCGCGAGCTACTTCGACTGGGTGCCTTGAGAGCTCAGAGACGAATTTCCACGTGGGTTCGTTTACGCAGACCGTCTAGCCAGACGCGTCTGGCCTTTTCCATCTTTTGCATCTGCACGCGCTGCTGGAGTTGGCTGACCGCTTGTGCGTAGGGCGGGAGGCTGGACTCACCGCGCTCCACGAGCTTCAAGACCACATAGGTGTCCCCGCTGCGGACCGGAGCTGAGACCTCGCCTAACTCCAACTTGAGCACGACGTTCTGCAGCTCCGCGGGGAGCTGGGCGGGACGCATGCTGGGGAGCAGGCCGCCAGTCTCACGGCTGGATTCGTCCGTGGAGTACGTGCGACTGAGGTCTCCGAAATCGGCCCCGCCGCGGCCGAGGTCGGACACGCTACGCGCGCGGGCCAGGAGCGCCGCGACTTCGTCGCGAGTGGCGTCTTGCGGGACCTGGATTCGCACCACCGCGGCACGGAACTCTAGCTGTTGACGCTCGCCGGTGACGAGTCGTTGATACTCGGCGCGCAGGTCGTCGTCCGAGACGCCTAAGCGCCCCTGCAGGCGCACGTTCATGACTTTCGCGTCAAGCAGTTGCCGGCGTAGCTCTGTACGGTACTGGGCAGCGCTGACCCCGGAGCGCTCGACTTCCGCGAGCAGCTCTTCGGCCGTCACGCCGTTTCCGCTGGCGACGCGGGCGATTGCGGCCTCGACTTCTTCCCGAGAGACGGTCACTTGGGCCGCGCTGGCCGCCCGCCGCAGCAGCTCCTCGTCCACCATCCGTCCGAGCATCTCGGCGTACAGCTCCGACTCGGCTGCGGCCCGCTCGCTCGTGTTCTTGGGAAGATTTTGTGCGAAAGCTTTGGTTCGCTCGCGCAGCTCGCTGAGCAGAACGGGGCGATCCCCGACGAGCGCGACGACCCGTTCAACAATCGTTGCTCCGGCGTCACCGGACACGCAGATCGCGCCGGCTCCAACCAGGGCTACAGAAACTATGCTGATGAGTCGCCGGACAGTCATTGGGACAGCGGGCATAGCACACAAGCGCCAACGCAGGCGACCCCGGGAATGCGCGGGTTCAGAAGCTTTCGGCCAGCGTCACACGAAATATTGGCGCAAGTTCGGCGTCCGCTTCGTCCGGATCGGCCTGGGCGATGACGCTGAGGTCCGCACGCCCGTCCTCAAAGATTTCGAGTTCCATGAAGCCGCGCGACGACTGTGCGTAGAGCGTCCGCGCGTCGTCGCCGACCGGCGAAGTGGTGCTTCCGGAGCCGCTAACCACCGTGTAGCGAGGCCCCTCCGGGGACTCATGCAGCTGCAGGTTGTGCTCGTGTCCCGCTGCGTAGAGCAGCGCACGGGACTGTCCAAGAGCACCACGCAGGCCCTTCACTAGCTGGAGGTTCGCCGTGTGGGAGAGATCTTGAGGGCTCACGCCGCTTGCGCAAACCGCCGGGTACAAGGACCCGATGATGGGCAACGGCAAGTAAAGCCAGCTGACCAGGTCTGTCAGCGGGAAAATGTGCTGCCTCAACGTGTAGAACCCCCCGTGCAATCCCAAGCTGTGCATGGGGTGGTGACCGACCACCACGACGTGTCTATCGCTTGCCGCGGCGCAGGCCTGGATCGCCGTGAACGCTCGCTCAGCGCCGCCCGGGTCAGATTTGGGGCCGAGGTGAAGGAACCACTGGGTGTCGATAAAAACGAGCCGGACTCCAGGGCGATCGAGGCAGTGTGGGCCCGGTGTCCCGGGCTCAGGGAGCTGTTTCCCCCGGGGGCCGCCGTATTTAGAAATGAATTGAGCGGATCTCTCTACGTTGGCCAACCCCGTCTCGGCGCCCCTCGCCCAATCGTGGTTTCCCGGCACAAAAAAGTACTCGGCCCCGCTCTTCGCTACCGCCTCAATCTGATTCAGCAACCGCCGTCTTGCCTCAGCGTAGCCGGGGGCGTCCTCGGCAACCAAACCATCCGGATAGATGTTGTCGCCCAAAAACACCACCTGCGTTCGCTCGGGCTCCAGGCTCGCGCGCTTTTCGAGCGTCAGCAGCAGCGGGCTGTCGTTGGGGTTGGCCCCCGCGTCGCCGATCAGAATCAAGCGCGCGACGAGCTCGCGCGTGGTTGGCGCCACTGGACGCGCTGGCGCGCTTACGTAGGGGGTGGCGTGATTGCAGTCGACGAAGATGGCGAGACACAACAGCCAGGCCAGCATTGCGCCGAGGGCTGACGACGACCTCGGCCAAGTCAGGACGAATTGCCTCACCAGCGAGGCCCCTGCATCAGAGGCTTTCCGCTTCTTCAAGTGCGCTCTCAAGCTCGCCGAGCGCTTTCTGGTCACCGCTCGCTGAGGCGAGCTGTATTCCAGCCTTCAGCCACGGCAGGGCTTCGGCCGCGTTGCCTGCCTTTAGATGCAGCTGTGCGGCCATCAGGTATTGCGGCAAGTAGTCCGGGAACGCGGCTCTCAAGCTTGAGAACGCCTCTAGCGCCGCCTCAGTGTTTTCGGCGTTTCGATACTCCATCGCCAGGGCGTACCAGGTGAATGAGTCGGCGCTGCCCGACTGAGTCATCTTCTGGAGCATAGCAAGGCGCTTCTCTTGCGGAGTCTGGGGGGCTGACATGAGCGCCAGCCTATTCGAACCTGAGGTAGGTCGCGAGCACCTTGCGCGAGCCGAATCCCGGAAAGCGAGCGACGACCTGCGGGATATCTCCCGGTTCCACCCTCTCCACCAAGCCGCGGCCGAATCGTTTGTGCACCACGCGCGTTCCACGCCGAATGCGATCGGCGATCGAGCTGTAGTCATCGAAGGCCTCGTAGTCGACTTGGACGGCCCCGGCCGGAGTAGCGTCAGTGGCATCGACTGGGCTGGCTTTCGGCGACGCCGGCTCCGCGGAGGGGACCCACTCGTCCCGCTGGTCGAACTCGTCGTAGGTCTTGCGCGCGCGGTATCCCCCGTAAGAGCCGCCCCCGTAGGAGCCGCCCCCGTAGGAGCGTCCTTCACCAGCCCGTGCATGAGCCGCCGCCGCTAACCCCTGTCCCTCACGCGTCACGATTTGGCTCGGCAAGTTCGCGAGGAAGCGACTCGGCGCCTGGTAGCGTGTCTGGCCGAATATCATTCGCGAGGTGGCGTGGGAGATAGTGAGGCGCTTGCGCGCTCGGGTAATCGCGACGTACGCGAGGCGGCGCTCTTCCTCCAGTTCGTCAATCGAGTCTGCGTCCAGGCCGCGATAGGGGAACATTTCTTCCTCCATTCCGGTGAGGTACACGCTGTCGAACTCAAGCCCCTTCGACGCGTGGACCGTCATCAGCAAGACCATCGGACCTGGACTGGTGCTGTCGATGTCGGCGACTAAGGACACGCGCTCCAAATAGCCGGCCAAGTCTGGCGGTTGTCCCGACGCCGCGGCCTCGTTCTCGTATTCGGTGAGTGAGCCCAAGAACTCCTCAAGGTTCTCGAGGCGGGCGTCCGCTTCGGCGGTGTCCGCATCGCGTAGCCCCTGCCGGTACCCGGTCTTCTCTAGGATCGCGCTTGCGAGCTCTTGGGGTGAGTGAGTCTTCGAGAGCCCGCGGAGCGCCTCCATCAAGTCACGAAACGCGAGGAGCTTCTTCTTAGCAGAGGCGCCCAGCTCCTTGTTCTCGAGGGCGATTTCGATCGCGGAATAGCCACTGACTGAGTGGCGACTCGCGAGCGCGAGCAGCGTATCGATGGTCTTGTTGCCGATACCGCGGGTCGGGGTGTTGATCACGCGAAGAAGGTCCGCGTCGCTGAGGGGATTTTCGATCAGCCTCAGGTAGGACAAGATGTCTTTGACCTCGGCGCGATCGAAGAAGCGCATGCCGCCGATGATCTGGTAGGGAATGCGCTCTGTTCGAAAGGCCTCTTCCAGGACGCGCGACTGCGCGTTCACTCGGTAGAACACGGCGATGTCTTCGGGTGACGCGCCGTGCGCGACTTCTTCGCGCACGCTTTGTACGATCCGGAGCGCTTCTTCGCGTTCATCCCGGACGGTGCGAAGCAAGATGTTCACGCCGGGCTCGGCCTCCGTGAAGAGGTGCTTCGGCTCGCGACCTGAAGCGGCCTGAATCACGCCCATGGCGGCCGCGACTATCTTGCCGCTGGAGCGGTAGTTTTGCTCCAACTTGACGATAGTGGCGTCAGGGAAGTCCTTGCGGAAACCTCGGATATTGCGAATGTCGGCGCCACGCCAACTGTAAATTGACTGGTCATCGTCGCCAACCACGCACAGGTTCCGGCTCCGGGCTGCGAGCGCGCGAACCAGCCGGTACTGAATCGAGTTGGTGTCCTGGAATTCATCCACCAGGAGATAGTCGAAGCGATCGCGCAGTTCGCGACCTGCGGGGTTAGTCTTGTGCTCCGCCAAGCGCATTACATGCAGAATCAAATCGTCGAAATCGACGGCGCTCGCCGCGCGCATCGCTTTTTCGTATCGGTCGAAGACCTCGACGTGCGTCTCGTCGAACGTTGTGTCGGGTTCGACTTCGCTCGGCAGCCGGCCTTCTTGTTTCTGACGGTGGATACGCGACAGCACCAGCTTAGGCGGGAAAAGCCGCTCATCGAGGCTCATGGCGCGGATGATGCGTGTGACCATGGCCTTTTGATCGGAGTCGTCGTAGATGACGAAGCCTCGCTCAAGCCCGACTTGGTCGTGGTAGCGTCTCAGCAGGCGACAGCAAATCGAATGAAAGGTCCCCACCCACAGATCGCGACCGATGTCCTCACCGGCGATTTCGACCAGACGCTGCTTCATCTCGCCCGCGGCCTTGTTGGTGAAGGTCACGGCAAGAATGCGGTAGGGGGGGACTCCATGCGTCCCGACCAAGTTCGCCACGCGATAAGTGATGACCCGCGTCTTGCCGCTGCCCGCCCCAGCAAAAACCAGCAGAGGTCCGGCCGCGTGTTGGACCGCGTCGCGCTGGGCGCCGTTGAGCTGCATCCGGCCTTGGCTAGCCAAAGCGCAGCACACACTCAACTGCCAAATGGATCGGACAGGTCTTCGGGCGGGACGGTAACCATCCATGGCTGAATCTGTGCGGGCGAAAGCCAAACTGCGCTTTTCGGTGTGGAAGCCGCAACCGCTGCATTTGGTGGACGTTGACCGCGATTTCCAGGTGCCTCTGGGCTGCGCCTGTTGCGGGGCTGTAGCAACGAAGAGCCAGCGCGAGGCACGCGGGGGTCGAGAAGTCCTGGTGCCCTATTGCACCGAATGTTCAGACGCGCTGTTACGCCACGGGACCGTCCAGATTGCATCCACTCTGGCCGCCGTGGTCCTCGTGGTGTCGGTCCTGCTCACGCTGCCTCGGCTCATGCCGACTCTCGGGGTCTGGGGTTACGCCGCGATCGCTTTGTTCGTTGGCGGTGCGCCACCGATAGTCGCGATCCTCGTGCGAGTTCGAAGTGCGAATCTCCCCGTCCGGGAACGAGCGGTATGGTGGTGGTCGGGTACGGTACTGGCGTGCACGCAGCAGACTTGGGCGGAGCAACTGGCGAACACGAACGAGCGCCCCCACACCATGGCACTCGGTCGGGTCCCCCGGCACTCAGCCTTGATGGGCAGCGGAGTCGTGCTCGCGCTGGTGTTGGCTCCCACCTTGTTCACTTTTCTTCACCCAATGACGCTGGTCCTCAACTTGGCCTCCGACGACCTGGAACTCTTGGTGGATGGGCGTCCACTAGGCCACGTCCCGGTGACCAGCCTCGAGAGCCCCTACGCGGGACTACGGGTTCGTGTGGGTGTCGGCTCGCGTTCTCTTCAGGTGCGGGACGCACAGGGGCGAATTTTGGTGACGAGTGCAGCTCAGCTAGAAGCCGGGAAAACCTACCTCTTCGCGCCGCTGGCTGACGCCTACTGCTTCTGGATTGAGCGGGACCACTACGGCCGTTCCGCGCAAGCGGGGGGACCTGAGCGCGAGTACGAGCGGCTGCCACAGGGGCGCGATCTCTGGGAGCTGCCAGGCCCGATCGATAGCTGGTTCTCAAAGAACCCCGAGGCGCCTCAAGACCGGCGTTCTACAGGAGGGACCATGACCGCCCTTCGGCAGGCCCGCTGCACGGAAACGCCTCAAGAAGTCGCGCCCTGAGTCGGGTGGGTTGCGCTTCTCTATTGATGGTTATAGTCCTAGCTCCGTGATCACAGAGCCAAAATCTGACGAGCCGATAGAGACGAGCCCCGGCGCGGAACCGGCGGATGCAGCCGACGCCGCTTCGCAAAGCGCTGAGCCCCCGGCCCCCGTGGACCCTCTGGCTGAGGCCGAGAAGAAAGCCGCCGCCCTTAAGGATCAGTTGCTCAGGACCGCAGCAGACTTTGACAATTTCCGTAAGCGCTCCAGGCGCGAGGTGGACGAAGCTCGCCAGGCTGGCCGCGAGAGCATGTTGACGGGTTTTTTACCAGTCTTCGACAACCTAGAGCGGGCTACTGAGCACGTGAACTCAGCCAGCGACCTGCAGTCGCTGTCGAGCGGTATCCAAATGGTTATTAAGCAGTTTCGGGATACGCTTCAGCGCCTCGGTATCGAGCGGATCAATACGCTCGGTCAGCCCTTTGATCCGAATATCCATGAGGCTATCCAGCAGATGGTAACTACTGACTACGCCCCTGGGTCTGTCGCCGGCGAGGTTCAGGGTGGCTATCGCCTAGGGGATCGTCTGATCCGTCCGGCCATGGTCGTCGTTGCCAAAGCACCCGAGGGTCCGCTGCCAGTGAACTCTCCCGAAGAGCCGGACGTCGGCTGAGAGTTAGCGGATCCGAATTCAGGGCACCGGGGCGTCACGCGCGGTATGGTTCCGAGACCATGGGTAGACTGATCGGGATCGATCTCGGCACGACGAACTCGTGCGTGGCCGTTATCGAGGGCACCAGCGCTTCCGGCGTTCCTGAGGCCCGGGTGATTCCCAACTCCGACGGAGCTCGCACGACTCCGAGCGTGGTGGGCTTCGCGGCTGGCGGGCAGCGTTTGGTTGGTCAAGTGGCTAAGCGCCAAGCGACCACCAATCCTGAGCACACCATCCACGCTGTGAAGCGCTTGATGGGGCGTAAGTTCAAAGAGCCCGAGGTTGAGAAGCAGCGCACGAGCGTCTCGTACCACATCGTCGAGCACTCCAACGGCGACGCGTGGGTCGAAGCGCGTGGCAACAGGCTCTCTCCGCCCGAGGTGTCCAGTATGGTGCTCGCCTCGCTCAAGGCCATCGCCGAAACGTACCTGGGTGAAGAAGTCACAGACGCGGTGATCACTGTCCCCGCCTACTTTGACGATGCACAGCGCCAGGCAACCAAAGACGCCGGGCGAGTCGCCGGGCTGGAGGTCCTGCGAATCCTGAATGAACCAACGGCGGCGGCGCTCGCCTATGGTCTCGATAAGAAGACAGTCAAATGCATCGCTGTCTACGACCTCGGCGGAGGGACCTTCGATATTTCGATCTTGGAAATCAACGGAGGGGTGTTCAACGTCAAGGGTACGGGTGGTGATACTCACTTGGGTGGTGAGGATTTCGACATCCGTATCATTGATACCCTAGCGGACGAGTTTCAGAAGGCTAATCACATCGACCTGCGCGAAGATCGCATGGCTCTGCAACGCTTGCGGGAAGCGGCCGAAAAAGCCAAGCACGAGCTGTCGTCTGCACTCGAGACGGAAGTGAACATTCCCTTCATCACTGCGGGGCCCTCGGGGCCGCTCCATTTCGAACGCACGATCAAGCGCAGCGAACTTGAGATCCTCACCATGGATCTCATCGAGCGCACATTGGACTCGTGCCGCGTGTTGCTCAAGGAGATCGGGCTGTCACCCGCGGATATCGACGATGTCGTATTGGTCGGCGGCATGACTCGCATGCCCGCGGTGCAGCGCGCCGTGGCGGAGCTGTTCGGTCGTCAGGCGCACAAGGGTGTCAACCCTGACGAGGTCGTTGCGTGCGGTGCAGCGATCCAGGGGGCCGCGATGAGTGGCCAAATCGACGAGGTCCTGCTGCTGGACGTCACCCCGCTGTCAATTGGTGTCGAAACTGGCGGGGGTGTCTTCACGAGACTCATCTCGCGCAATACAACTCTTCCAGCTGAGAAGAGCGAGATTTTCACGACTAGCCTCGATAGCCAAACCTTCGTGCCGATCCACGTTCTGCAGGGCGAACGGGAGATGGCGGCGGACAACAGAAGTTTGGCCCAGTTCGAGCTGACCGGGATTCCTCCGGCTCCTCGGGGGGTACCCAAGATCCAGGTCACCTTCGCTGTCGATGCGGACGGACTGCTTTCTGTCGAAGCGAAGGACCTCGGGACGGGCAAGACACAGAGCGTTGCGGTGAAACCCACCTCCGGCCTGACTGAGAAAGAGGTTCTTGACCTGGTTTCCGCGGGTGAACGCTTCCAGGAGACAGACCAATTGCGGCGTGAACTCGCCGAACTCAAGAATCAAGCAGAAACATTAATCTACACGTCGGAGCAAGCGATCGACGGGTACGGCGACGTCGTCGGTACCGCGGTGGCGGAGGCAATTCGCGCGGACATCGCCGCGCTTAGGGACATCTTGGAGAGCGGCGCCAGCCTCGATAAGATTCGCCAGGCGTATGCCAACCTGGAGAGCGCCACCTTCGCGATCGCTGAAGCCATGTATGGGGACGGCACCTGAAGGCTCAGCTGTCAGCAACCTGTGTATAGCTGTGGACAGCGGCAGGTTGTGCACACGCCTGTGAGCAACCTGGGAGCGTGCGGGGGTACAGCCTCGCAGCCACGGCCTAAGGGTTGTGGACAAAGTGTGGGCGCAGATGCGTCGGGCTGTCACCTTGAGCCGCCTTTGAGGGCGGCTCAGAGCGAGCAAGAGCGAGGCTAACTCGCTGAAATCAACAGATTAATCCTCTTCGGCTGACAGGCGATTCTCGATCGCCTCCAGGTGGGCATTGACCTGTGGATCCGTTTGCCGCAGCGATGCCACTCGACGCACCGCGCTCATCACCGTCGTGTGGTCCCGATTGCCGAACGCGCGCCCCAGTTCAGGGAAGCTGCACTTCAGTCGCTGTCTGCAGAGGTACATCGCTACCTGGCGTGCGAAAGCCACGCTCTTGTGGCGGTCCTTGCTCAAGAGCTCACTGTTTGTGACTCGGAAGTGGCCACAAACCGCGCTCTGGATATCAGTGACACTGCGCACTTCGGGAGCCCGCTGGGCGACTACGGAGATCTCATTGCGCGCGAAGTCAATATTGATCGGAACGCCCGTCAGGCTCGACTTAGCCGCGAGGCGGATCAGGCTTCCCTCAAGCTCTCGGACGTTGCTCTTAAACGTCTGAGCGAGCAGCACCGCGACCTCGTCGTCGAGTGGGATGCCTTCAAGCGCCGCTTTCTTGCGAACGATAGCAACGCGGGTCTCTAAAGCTGGCGTCTGGATGTCGGCGACCAGCCCGCTGTTGAAGCGGGAGATAAGCCGTTCAGGCATCTTCTGCAGGTCTTGCGGATACTTGTCCGACGAGACCACGATCGGCTTGTCAGCATCATGCAGCGCGTTGAATGTATGAAAGAACTCTTCCTGGGTCTGCTCCCGACCAGCGAGGAATTGAATGTCATCGACCAGCAGTAGATCGCACTCGAAACGGTATCGCTGACGGAAGGCCTCCATGTTGTGATGTTGAAGCGCCTCGATGAACTGATTGGTAAATCGTTCGGCCGAGACGTAGAGCACACACGCATTCGGGCGCTCTTCGAGCACCTTGAGCGCAATGGCGTGCATCAAGTGCGTCTTGCCAAGACCTGTTGGACCGCAGATGAACAGCGGATTGTAGCGCGGGCCTCCTCCGCCCGCCGCAGCGCTAGCAGCGGCGTACGCGAGTTCATTGGACGGCCCCACAACGAAGTTACGGAAGGTGTGCTTGTCGATCAGCTGCTCAAGTCGCGTGTTAGCGATGTACGGCGCATTTCGAACGCCCCGTGCTGAGCCTGGGGGCTGTGAACCACGACTGTCTTCGCCGCGTCGGTGGTCTGCTCCCCGATCTTGGGGAAGGACCCGATCAGCGCCGTAGCCGAAACGATCGGAGCTGCTCGCTGGATGAGCTCCGCTGTGTTGCCTGCTGGCGACCTGGCTGGGCGAAGCATGCAGCGCGCGACTGCCGCTGAACTGACTGCCGCTGAACTGACCCGGCGGTGAGGTTGGACGATTGGGCACCGCTTCTCCGGGAGAGAACTGTTCAGGTGCAAGCTGCGCTTGGGGGAACTGCCCAGGTGCGAACTGCGCTTGGGGGAACTGCCCAGGTGCAAGCTGCGCTTGGGGGAACTGCCCAGGTGCAAACTGCGCTTGGGGGAACTGCCCAGGTGCGAGCTGCGCTTGGGGGAACTGCCCAGGTGCAAACTGCGCTTGGGGGAACTGCCCAGGTGCAAACTGCGCTTGGGGGAACTGC